>JAZBOI010000179.1:0-6524 GCA_036351095.1 Bacteroidales bacterium
AAAATAAAACTTTTCTTCACTCTGTAAGCGCTTCGCTCTCCCATTAACTTTTTTAATCATTTCATTCGTTTAAAAAATATCATGCTCGTTTCCTTTTGTGAAATTTTGATTAAAAAATTTAATGTTCGTTTTATTTCAGCTTAAGTATAATTGTGTCACTTTCAAGATTATCTGATGTAGCTGTGATTTTAACCTTTCCTTTTTCTTTTCCAGCTCTTGCCACCAGCAGGCATTTGCCATGAAAAGCCTTCCGGTGATCTGCTTTAAAAGGCTCCATGCTTACCTGGTTACCATTATCGACCCCGGCAATGGAAGCATCTCCTTCGAGGCTAAAGTTAATCAGATTATCTGCATGGGGAACCACTATGCCATGTTTGTCCGTTACAGTTACTGTGATGAACGACAGATCTGATCCGCCTGCTTCAATAGTCCGGCGATCGGCAGTCAGTATTATTCTGTTTGCCGGGCCGGCCGTACGTACTTCCTTTCTGAGTACTTCCCCGGCTGCTGTTCTTCCTATAGCCAGCAGGATTCCGGGTTCGAAGGGCACAGTCCACTGGAGGTGCAGTTTGTCATTATCTTTCTTTTGTACACCAAGGGACCTGTCATTAAGGAAAAGTTCCACCTCATCGCAGTTAGTATAGGCCCAAACATCAACTTCCTGCCCATCCGGCCAGTTCCAGTGAGGGAAAATATGCAGAACAGGGTCATCTGTCCACTCGCTTTTATATAGATAATATGCATCCTTCGGGAAGCCGCAGAGGTCAAGTATACCGAAATATGAGCTGCGTGCAGGCCAGTTGTATGGTGTTGGTTCACCAAGGTAATCAAAGCCCGTCCATATAAACATCCCGGAAAGGAAGTCATGTTTTTTCACAACTGACCATGTCTCCCTGTGCGTTGACCCCCATGGGGTACTGCAGTTATCGTATGATGAACATGTAAGGTCATCATTCCCTTCGGTAAAAGGCAGGTCCCATCTTACAGGCCACCTGCGGATTGAATCGGAGGGCATATCATAGCTGCCCCTGGTAGCGAGGGCCGAGGTAGTTTCCGTGGCAATGAACTTTTCACCGGGAAAATCAGCCGGGAAATCCGCGAACATCTCTTCGTGGTAATTATAGCCAATAAGATCGAGTGCACCGGAGCGGATAACATAATTATGCGGTCCCGGGTCATTAAGACCTGCAGTAAGAGGCCGGGTATTGTCGAGCTCACGGACAATGCCTGCAAGCTCTTTTGTTATAGAAATTCCGCTTGAGTCCCATTGTTCAAGTATTTCATTCCCTATGCTCCAGATGAAGACGGAAGGGTGGTTACGATCGCGCCTTACAAGGTCTTCCAGGTCTTTCCTGTGCCATTCATCCCAGTGGAGGCTGTAGTCATATTCAGTCTTTTTCATTTTCCACACGTCAAAGGCTTCGTCCATAACGATGAATCCCATCCTGTCGCACAGGTCCAGCAGCTCAGGTGAAGGAGGGTTATGAGCCGTGCGTATGGCGTTACAGCCCATTTCTTTGAGCATTTCAAGCCTCCGTTCAATAGCCCTTGTGTTAAGCGCCGCCCCGAGGCATCCCAGGTCGTGGTGATTACATACCCCGCGTATTTTTAGCTGTTCACCGTTGAGCAGGAAGCCTTCTTCGCTGTCGAACTCAAAATACCTTATCCCGGCAGGGCTTTCATATTTATCGATAAGCTTTTTTGCTTTTCTTATTTCTGTGACTACCCTGTACAGGTAAGGATTGGTAACTGACCAGAGCACGGGATCCTCCAGCTTTATCTCCTGGTGTATGACAGTGATAGTATCTGCCGCAGGAATATCCCCTGTATTTACTGATTTGATTTTTCTCCCCTCAGCATCATAAAGGCTTGTTTTAAGGCTTATACTACCGGGCCCGTTATCCCTGTTCAGTATTTTTGTTTCGATATTCAGCACGGCAGAGTCTTTGTTTACGGTGGGGGTGCTTACGAAGGTGCCATGGTAGTCAACTGCAATTTTCCCTGTTGATACGATCCACACATTGCGGTAGATACCTGATCCTGAATACCATCTTGAGTTAGGTTGCCTGGAGTTATCAACCTTTACAGCCAGCACATTGGGTTCATCGCCATAATTAAGGTAAGGCGTCAGTTCGTACCTGAAAGAGCTGTAACCATAGGGCCGCCTGCCCAGGTAATTGCCATTTATCCACACTTTGCTATCCTGGTATACCCCGTCAAATTCAATATAATGAAGCTTTAATGAGTCTGAGTCCTTAAGGGTGAATGTTTTCCTGTACCAGCCCACTCCCCCCGGCAGGGCTCCTCCTCCCACCTTGGCGGGATGTTCCTTGCTGAATTCCCCTTCAATGCTCCAGTCATGTGGCAGGTCAAGTACCCGCCATTCCTTATCGTCATACCCCGGAAGGGAAGCATCATCTTCAGCTGCGAGAGAGAACCTCCAGGCAGAGTTAAAACTTTTTTTCTCCCGCGGTGCTTCGGATGAGCAGGCCACCAGACCGGCTATAAGCACAGCTGTTATGATGCTTCCTGCACCGTAGAAAATTTTTCTTTTCATTGCATCCCTGTTCATGTTAATTAATTCCCGGTTCTGTCTTTATCCAGTCCATCCTGGCCTTATAAAAATCCCCGGGCCCTGTTCAGAGTTTGACAGATACTTCACTGCCATCATACTGAATGATCTTACCAGGGGTGGCATTGAGATCAAGTTTTACAGCTTTATCTTCTGAGACCATCATTAGATTGATGGTTCTGTCCCTCAGCATCCCCGGGAATTCACCCTGTCTTTCTCCTATTTTAAGTGTATGGTCAGCATCATTCCAGGTGAACGGTATAAGACTGTATGAGCCATCCAGGTAGTTATTGTTAACACCCTCATCCTCGTAGAGGGTGAAGGTCCCATCGGCACCTGCATATATGAAGAGGGTGAGGGGATCGGCTGCTTTCTCTGATGTATATTGTATCTCAGGACCGAAGGGTATTATTGAACCTTCCCTGGCATACAGTGGCATGGAAGAGTAAGGGGCTTCAGCCGTAATTGTCTGTCCACCCTTATAATGCCTGCCTGTGAATACTTCATACCATCCCGTGGAAGCAGGCAGGTAAACCTCCCTTTTTCTTGCCTTATATTCTGTAACAGGGTTTACCATCAGGGCCGGCCCGAACATGTACTGGTTCTTAATATCGTTCACCCTGCTGTCGCCGGGAAAGTCCATTGGCAGTCCCCTCATCAATGTATAGTCATCAAGCCATGTCCGGCCTGCCAGGGAGTAGATATAGGGCATAAGCCTGTACCTGAGTTTATCGAAGGTCAGCATTGTCTGGTATGCGGGATGGGTTTCGGGAGCTATATTGAACATTTCCCTGTAGGGGTACTGGCCGTGTGACCTGAATACGGGGCAGAAGGTTCCGTACTGGTACCAGCGTGTCATCAGTTCGCGCCATTCATCAAGGTCTTCCGGGGAAGGGTTATAATACCTTGCTTCCACTGCGAAGCCTCCTATATCCATTGTCCACCATGGTATACCTGACATGCAGAAATTCAGTCCGCAGGGTATCTGTGCCTCGAAGTCGTGCCACCTGGCAGCTATATCACCGCTCCAGTTTGCTGCCGAGTACCGTTGCAGGCCTGCATAGGCTGAACGGGTAAGAATAAAAACCCTTTTATCCGGGGCCGTTTCTATCTGTCCCTCGTAGACACCCTGTGCATTAACCAGTGCGTAGGCATTGAAATACTTTGCTGCCGGGCCCAGGGCTGTCGGGTTCATCAGGGCTTTGCGCTCGTCCATGGGCAGGTTTGAGCAGATATCGGGCTCGGTGGCATCGAGCCACCAGGCATCAATGCCCTTGCTGAAGAGTTTGTCATTCAGTTGTCTCCAGAACTCCTCCCTTGCATCGGCATTAAAGGCATCATAGAAGGTAGATACATATCCTATCCAGTCTTTCTGTCCTTTTTCCACGTTCCTGGTATAGAGCCATCCCTTGCTGTTCATGTACTTATAATTACCGGTACCGACGTAATACTTGGGCCACACCGATATCATGATCTTCGTGTTAAGTGAATCGTGCAAAGTTTTTATCATTCCTTCCGGGTCAGGAAATCTCTCCGGGTCGAATTCATGGTCGCCCCAGCCGTCATCGGGCCAGTACTGCCAGTCCTGTACAATGTTATCGATGGGTATTTCCCTTTTCCTGAATTCACTTACCACCGACAGTAATTCTGCCTGGCTGCTGTAGCGTTCACGGCTTTGCCAGAAGCCCATGGCCCATTTGGGCATCATGGGTGCCTTTCCTGTAAGGGTACGGTAGCCGCTTATCAGCTCATCCATATCATTACCGGCAATGAAGTAGTAGTCTATCTGGTCAGCTGCCTCCGAAAACAGGGATATGCGGTTCTGTTCAGCGGGGGGCAGGGGATCGAGGTACCTGAGACCGATATATGATTCGCCGCCGTCAGGTATCCATTCAATACGGAGGTGGTATTTCAGGCCCTCCTTCATGTCCAGGTCAAACTGGTTTGATGATGCGTTCCATGCCACCCGCCAGCGGTCGAAGAGAAGTTCGTCATCTATCCACAGCCTTGCATAGCCGGCTGATGTGAATATAAAATTATGCTTACCGCTCTTATCGGACCGGATATACCCGTCCCAGGAAACAAAGCCATCATTCAGGTTGTAGCCTTCAGGGAATTTACCCATATCCGGGATAAAGCGGTAATCGATTTGTTCCTCTTCGCGGCTTATGAATATTTTATCCCGGTCGTTACGGTAGGAATAGGTGGCTGTCAGTCCTCCTTCAAGAGCCTCACTGTTATAGAGTGTCAGCTCATCCAGTTGTTTATATTCCCTCGGGTCACCGTATTTGCTTCTTGAATAATTATCCCAGAGGATGCCATAATTTTTGTTGGAGATAAAGAAGGGAATGGCTGTTTTGGTATTATACTGGAAGAGATCAAGATTTTTACCTTTGAGGTTCATGAATGATGTCTGGTTTGCGCCCAGTCCGAATATTGCTTCATCGGCGGGCGATTCAAACTGCTGGCTTATGGCATAACAGTTTTCACCATCGAGCTCGTACTGTTCAAAGCCTTTGCCTCCACCTGTTTTTTCAGCCAGTATAGTTTTGTCGCTGAGGTCGGTGAAGCGTACTTCCCCTGTTTTTTTTGAAAGGTAAACTTTAATACAGTCTGTTGCCAGGATATATACTGAATCATTTTCTTCAGCATTGAATTCGACGGCCGGCAGCTTATTCTCAACCGTCATCAGGCTTACAGTTTCTGGAAATTTCTCTCCGGGTACCGCGCTTACACGAATTATCCTGTCAGTAAGCACCTGCAGTCTCACGAGCTGACCCGGGTCAGTCTGTGTGTAGACTACGAGGCCGTCGCCCGTAATGCCTGTATCCCTTCCTGTGCAGGAGAAGAGGTAAAGGCCAAGGGTTGACAGGGCAAGTATGTGCAGCATGGTTTTCAATACGGACTTTTTCATGATTATGAGCTTTTAAACGGGCATTATTCTTCTGATTAGCCGTTATGTTGGATAAATAATGGAATGTGTTTGAACTTGTGAATTCAATTTTTGTTAATCAGGTAATGGTTTTAAGACAAAGGCAATTATCAAATTTATAATAAATACTATGAGTAAGCAAGTATGGGATAAAAGAAACATACCTGATCTTTCAGGCAAAGTAATAATAGTAACAGGAGGTAACAGCGGTCTGGGCTATGAATCGGTAAAGGCTTTTGCTGAAAAAGGAGCGGAGGTTATCCTGGCAAGCAGGTCGGCCGGCAGGGGTGAGGAAGCCAGGGCATCTATACTAAAAGATGTTCCTGAAGCAAGGATAGAGGTGATGACACTGGACATGGCGGATCTGTCTTCAGTTAAGGCTTTCAGCCGGGAGTTTAAGAAGAAATATGACAGGCTTGATATATTGATGAACAATGCCGGTATAATGACCACACCATATTTCAGGACCAGGGATGGTTTTGAGGGGCAGATGGGGACTAACCACATCGGTCATTTTGCATTGACAGCTCATCTTATGGACCTTTTGAAGAGGACAAAGGGAGCAAGGGTGGTGAATGTCAGCAGTAATGCCCACAAGGCAGGAAAGATGGATTTTGACAACCTCCTCTTTGAAGAGGGAAAGGGGTATTCACCCATGAAGGCATATGGTCGTTCGAAACTTTCAAACCTCCTGTTCACATATGAATTGCAAAGGTGGTTTGATGAGAATGGTATCGATGCCATAGCGCTTGCTGCACATCCAGGATTTTCAGAGACCAATCTTGTACGTTACATAGATAAAAAAGTGGCGTACAGGATTTTCAAGCCCCTGGTATCTCTTATGGCACAGAGTGCTGCCATGGGTGCCCTGCCACAGATAAGGGCTGCAGTGGATCCCGGTGTCACCGGAGGAGAATATTACGGACCGTCAGGGATAGGCGAGATGAAGGGATACCCGGTCAGGGTCAGGTCGAACGGCAAAACACATGACAGGGAAGATGCCCGCAGGCTCTGGGAGGT
>JAZBOI010000180.1:0-5598 GCA_036351095.1 Bacteroidales bacterium
CATTTCAGGAATAATATAATCAAATGCCAGAGCTGTGGACATATGTTCAAAACAAGTTTTAGCCAGATGATTACCGAATGTCCTGTCTGCAGGTCAACTAATTTGCTGAACCTGGCAGGCGGATTCGGACATGGTAATTGTTGCAGACATAGAAATACAAACATCTAAAAAAGGAGGTTATTATGCCACGAGGTGACAGAACAGGACCGGCAGGAGCAGGTCCGATGACAGGCCGGCGCCTGGGATTTTGCGTTGGCAATGATGAGCCCGGTACCTTTTATGGCCGGGGTTATGGCTACGGGCGGGGCGCAGGTATGGGCTTTCGCCATGCATTCATGGGCAGGTTTAACCGGGGATATGCCTGGGGAAGTGTACCTGCACCGGTATATGAAACAGAATCACCAGGTGAGAAGAAGTACCTTGAAAGGGAAATAGAAGACCTGAAGGAACATCTCTCGTTTCTTGAAGACAAATTATCAAAAATTAAAGAATGATGAAGATAGGTAGAGGCGCCGGACAGGGCGGAGGTAAAGGAAGAAACAAAGGAGGCAGTTTTGGACCGGGTGGATTTTGCGTCTGCGCAAAATGCGGGAAAAAAGTGCCACACCAGCAGGGTATTAAATGTACAGGCATTAAATGCCCTGATTGCGGACATACCATGATCAGGGAAGAATTGTTGAATAAATAAATAATAGAGACAAAGAATGAAATTTGCCGTTCCAACACTTAATAATGAGCTTACCGCTCATTTTGGTCATTGCGAAAAGTTCGCAATAATTGAAACAGATAACAGTACAATAAAAAAAGAAGAGAGTGTTACACCGCCGGTACATCAGCCGGGAGTATATCCGCGCTTCCTCGCCAATATGGGAGTTGACGTAATTATTGCCGGAGGGATGGGGCAGAAAGCACAAAAGCTCTTTGCTGAAAATAATATACAGGTTTGTATAGGTGTGGCTGAAGGCAGTCCCGCAGAACTGGTGCAACAATATCTTGATAATAAACTGACAACAGGTCAAAACCTTTGTGATCATTAAAAGAACTATGGCATAGTGAAGATAGCAATAGCAAGCGGGAAAGGAGGGACCGGCAAAACGACCCTCGCAACAAACCTTGCTGCCTGCCTGTCTGATCAGAGGGATGTTATACTTGCCGACCTTGATGTGGAAGAACCTAATTCAGGTTTGTTCATCAGGGCTGAAAAAATATTTGAAGAAGTCAGGTATAAAATGATCCCCGGGTGGGTGGAGGAGGATTGTACTTTCTGTGGGATCTGCCAGGATGTATGTAATTTCAATGCAATACTCAACCTGGGAAAACATGTTCTTGTATATCCCGAATTATGCCATAGCTGCTATGCCTGCTCTGAATTGTGTCCCTCCGGAGCACTGCCCATGCAACAGCAAAGGATGGGTGTCCTAAGCCATTTTAAAAATGGCAGTATCGATTTTGTTGAGAGTCGTCTCGATATAGGCCAGGAACAGGCAGTGCCACTGATAGAACAAACCCTCGGATATATAGAGAAAATTCGCCGGAACGACAGCCTGATCATACTCGATTCACCTCCCGGCACTTCATGCCCGGTGATAGAGGCAACAAAGGATGCCGACAGGGTTATACTGGTAACCGAACCAACGCCCTTTGGTCTTCACGACCTTAAACTGGCTGTTGATACAATGAATATTCTCGGGAAAGATTTTGTGGTGGTGCTGAACAGGTACGGAACAGGAAATGCCGGCGTGGAGGAATATTGCAGGGATAAGGATATAAGAATAATTGCTTTTATACCGGACAGCAGGCAGGTTGCCGAACTCTATTCAAGGGGTGAGCTTATATATGATAAGGTTGAGGATTTCAGGCGTTCCCTTGATCAGATAAAGGAATATATACAGGGAAATACATAATAACAAATCCCGGGGCAGGTCCCTGGATATAATTTAAGGTACAGGGCACCGGTTAATTTAACCATTAAATGATTTAAAAGTCTGATGAAAGAGATTGTCGTAATATCAGGTAAAGGAGGCACGGGAAAGACATCCCTGGCTGCAGCACTGGCATATCTTTCAGGTGACGATGCAACCATAGCCGATTGTGATGTCGATGCCGCAGATATGCACCTTTTGTTAACCCCTGATTTTGCACACAGGGAAGATTTTTTCAGCGGACAGCTGGCAGTAATAGATAAGCAGGCCTGTACCTTATGCGGATTATGCATGGATAAATGCCGTTTCGATGCTATTGAAACAAAGGGTTCAGAATATTTTGTCAAAGCAATAGATTGCGAGGGCTGCGGATATTGTGCCCGGGTGTGCCCTGTTGAAGCAATAAGCATGGAAGACCGGCGTGCCGGTGATTTCTATATTTCGAAAACAAGGACCAGGAATACACTGGTACATGCGAGACTGGCACCAGGGGCTGAGAATTCAGGGAAACTGGTGGCAAAGGTGAAGAAGGAAGCCAGGAGCCTGGCAGAAAAAGAAAATAAAAAGTATGTCATAGCCGACGGTTCCCCTGGCATTGGATGCCCGGTGATCTCATCCCTCTCAGGGGCTGATTTTGTTGTTTTGATCACCGAACCTTCCCTGTCGGGTCTTCACGACCTGGAAAGAGTGTACCAGCTTGTAAGGAAGTTTGATATTAAAGCATCATGTATCATTAATAAATATGATATCAACCCTGAGATTACGGGCCGGATAATGGACTTCATCCGTTCAGAAGGACTAGTACACCTGTGCAACATACCATACAGCTACGCTTTTACAGAAGCCATAACCACCGGTTTGACAGTGCTTGAGAACGGGGATAATGAAGTGGCAGACCTTATTGAAGGAGCATGGGAAAAGATAAAAATGAATATTAACAATAAAAACCAGGAAGAATGAAAATCGCATTTACTGCAAAAGGGTCAAAATGGAATTCAAAAATTGATCCACGCTTTGGCAGGACAGAATACCTGCTTGTTTATGATACCGAAAGCGAAGAACTGATTGCTCATGATAACAGGGATATTGAAAATGAGGCCCATGGGGCTGGCCCGAAAACAGCGAAAATGATATATGATACAGGTGCCGATGTAATAATTACAGGTAATGGCCCCGGTGAAAATGCTGCCCTTGCACTTGAAAAGGCCGGGGTCAGAATCTTTACGGGAGCAGACAGGATGAAAGTAAAAGAGGCCCTCGAGGCCTTCAACAATAAACAATTAAAAGAATTTAAAAAATAGTGAAATGATTAACACAAATGTACTGGTAATTGGCAGTAGTGCTGCCGGTTTGGTGGCGGCAACAACAGGAAAAAGGGTTTATCCCGATAAGAAATTTACAGTGGTGACAAAATTACCCAAAACACTTATCCCCTGCGGTATCCCTTATATTTTCGGATCGGTGGGTTCATCTGACAATGATATTTTACCCGCAGAGAAAATGTTCGAAGCCAAGGGGATTGACATTATCTACGATGAAGTTACTAAAATTGACAGGGAAGAGGATCTTGCTGAACTTAAGTCAGGAGAAAAAATTAAATATGAGAAGATGGTAATTTGTACCGGCTCAACTCCCAAAAGGCCTTCATGGCTTAAAGGCATAGACATGGAGAATGTCTTTACCGTCCCGAAGGACAAGGAATATCTTGACGATATGCAGAAGAAACTGGATGGTCTGAAGAAGATAGTTACAATCGGGGCCGGTTTTATTGGAGTGGAAATATCAGATGAACTGAATAAGACAGGTAAAGAGGTTACACTTATCGAGAAACTGCCACATGTGCTTGGCCTTGCTTTTGATGAAGATGTTGCTCTCCGCGCTGAATCCCTGCTTATAGAAAGGGGAGTGAAGGTGATGACCGGCAAAAGCGTAAAGGAGATAAGCGGGAGAAACAATAAGGTGGAAGCCGTCCTGATGGACGACGGTGAAAGAGTTGAAGCCGATGCTGTTATCCTGGCCCTCGGCTATGACCCGAATGTCAAACTGGCAAGCGAAGCCGGACTGATGCTACGGAAGAGCGGGTTTATTAAAGTGGATGAGTATATGAGGACTGACGACAATAATATTTTTGCTGTTGGCGACTGTGCTGAGAAAAGGGATTTCGTGACCAGGAAACCTAGCAACATCATGCTTGCTTCAACAGCCTGTGCCGAAGCACGTATTGCCGGCATGAACCTTTACAAGCTGTCGGCTATAAAAACTTTCAGCGGTACCATATCAATATTTTCAACTGCCATAGGTAATACCGGGATTGGCGTGGCCGGGCTGACAGAAACCATTGCCAGGAGCGAGGGATTTGATATAGTAACAGGGGAATTTGAAGGTATTGACAGGCACCCGGGAACACTCGAGGATACCCATAAGCAGTTTGTCAAACTGGTGGTTGGAAAAGAATCGGGGGTTATCCTGGGGGGTGAAGTGTACGGAGGATTATCGACCGGTGAATTGACAAACACCATTGGTATTATCATTGAAAACAGGATGCCGATAAATGCTTTACTAACGGCACAGATTGGGACCCACCCGCTGCTGACCGCTTCACCGGCCGGTTACCCCCTGATTAAAGCAGCAGAAGATGCATCTTCGAAAATAATGTTTAAGAATGGTTCATAAACTGCGAAGTTCATGAAGAAAACGAGCCTGTTCCTGCTTGTTGATATGCTTATGTTCATTTTCCTTGCCCTTATGAGCGGGCTGGGGCTGATGATAAAGTACGTGCTGGTACCCGGTTCGAAACGCTGGGATATTTACAGTCGGAATGTTGATCTTTCCTTCCTGGGTCTGGATCGTCATGGATGGGGTACGGTACATTTTATATTTGCCATAATTTTTGTAGGCCTCCTTGTATTACATATAATTCTTCACTGGAAATGCCTGGTGAATTATTTATGCAGGATAGTAAAAACAAAAGCCCTGGCAAACTTTTTAATTCTTATGTTTGCTACAGTGCTTTTCTTCCTGGTAATTTTTCCTTTCATAATCGAACTCAGGGTTACAGAGCTGGAAGATGGCAGGGACCGATTTCTTCATGGGCAGATTCAGGCGCAGCCGCCTGCCATAAAACAGGGCCGGGACGCAAAGGTGTTAGAAGAGAGGGAAGCGGACGGGATATTGACCGGGACAGCAGATGATACCGGTCACGATACGGAGCATCATGATATTGATGCTGACATAGAGGTGCTTGGCTCCATGAGCCTGGTAAATGTCTCCTTGAAATATAATGTTCCGGTGAGTCACATACTGGTTGAACTGGACCTGCCTTCCGGGGTGAGTGGCAATGAGCAGCTCGGGCGCCTGCGTCGCCTGTACGGATTTAAGATGAGCGATATAGAACTGATAATACATAATTACAGACATAAATAATTAAGCTTTGAAGGCTTGATAATTTATGATCATTCAAACTCTCAAACTTACAAACTCTAAAACTTGACTAAAGATGGCAAAAACAACTAAAATAGGTATCATTATCTGCGACCGCTACAGGCTTTGCGGTGGTGGTAAGTGCATGCGGTCACTGAAGAACCGTGAAGGAGCATTCAGTATTTACGGTAAGGATGAGGATGTTGATCTCGTGGGATATACGACCTGCGGGGGCTGCCCGGGAGAAAATATTGAA
>JAZBOI010000181.1:0-4228 GCA_036351095.1 Bacteroidales bacterium
AGCAATAAGCGCAAAATCACCATTGCATGACCTGTAGAGATCTTTGTATTCGGGTATCTGCCATTTTTCGTCAAGATTCTCACCATAGAGATCCATCATGGCTATGAATAGCTTCTTGTCCGTAGGCCTGTTATAGTTCTGGAAAAAGTCAGGGATACGCCTGGATAGTCTGTTCAGTATATTATCTATCTCATCTTCCCCTGCCCCCTCATTTACTGCCTCCACCAGTGGTACAAAAGACGATGCAAATGAGATGGCTTCAACACCGCTTCTGCCCATTATCTCATTAGTATAGGAGTTAACAAGGTAATATTCCTGCATCTGATCATATAATTCCCTGTATGCCGGAAGTATATGTCCATAATTTTTGTCCCTTTTCCTTCTATCCTTTACCCAAGAGGTAAATTCCTTCTCAAACTCCTCTTTTTTTGCAATGGTTCCCAGTCTTTCCATACCTGTCTTTTCTCCTATCCATCTTTTCCATGAATTGGATATTCCCGCTGCCTTGCTTGCATACTGTATTCTGACAGCCGGATCAGCATCCATATCTGCCTTTATTATATCCAGCTTTGTGCCCCTTAGCCCGATCATCTCAGGATAAACATAGTCTATTAACATAGAAATGTGATAAGAGGGTACATATTGTGATGTACCACCGGGATAGCCGAAGACCATTGTAAAATCACCTTGCCTCACCCCTTTGAGTGATATGGGAAAATGGAAAGCAGGTTTGTAGGGAACATTATCTTCCGAATAATCCGCCGGCATATTGTTACTGTCGGCATATATCCTGAACAGGGAAAAATCGCCTGTATGCCTTGGCCACATCCAGTTATCGGTGTCACCTCCGAACTTACCTATGGCTGACGGGGGTGCTCCTACCAGCCTTACATCCCTGTATGTCTCATTAACGAACAGGAAAAACTGGTTGCCCATATAAAAAGGCCTGACGAAAGCAGAATAATTATTCCCTTCAACAGCCTCCTGCTGAATCGCGGCTATATTCGCCTCTATAATAGCATTCCTTTCTTCTTCTGTCATTTTCTTCTTCACACCCTTCAGTACTTTATCAGTAACATCTTCCATATACTTAAGGAAGGTAACTGACAGTCCCGGATTAGCCAGCTCTTCTTCGCGCGACATTGCCCAGAAACCGTCGGTAAGGTAATCATGCTCGAGGCTTGAATGAGCCTGTATGCGCCCGTAACCACAATGATGATTGGTAATCAGCAAACCCTCGGGACTGATGAGTTCAGCCGTACATCCTCCTCCGAAAATCATTACCCCGTCTTTCATACATGCCCTGTTCACACTGTAAATGTCCTCTGCTGTCAGCTGAAACCCTTTCTCCTGCATAATCTCGATATTAAATTTCTCGATCAGCAAAGGGATCCACATCCCCTCATCACTCCTGGCAAAAGGAGTGATCGCCAGGGTCAGTAATAGTACTACTATCAATTTCTTCATAATCGTATAATTTATAGATTTAAAATATTTATTATTCATAAAAATTCTTCAGTTCCTTATATAATCTCTGCAGGGGCAGGCCCATAACATTGAAATATGAACCCTCGATCCTTTCAACGCCGATATATCCTATCCATTCCTGTATGCCATATGATCCTGCTTTATCAAAGGGCCTGAAATTATCAACATAGTATTCCATTTCCTCATCCTGCAATTCAGTGAAATAAACCTGTGTTTCGGAACAGAATGATTTCATCCTGCTGCCATTTGATATGCAAACGGCTGTTATCACACTGTGCATTGTACCCGAAAGCTGCCTCAGCGTATTAAGGGCTTCATCCCTGCCGGACGGCTTGCCGAGCATGGTATCACCCTGGCATACTATTGTATCTGAGGCTATTACAAGCAGGTCCGTACCCCTGGCTTTCTCTTCATTTATCACTGATCCGGCTTTTTTTTCTGCCAGGTACAGTGCTATTTCTTCCCTTTTAAGCCGGTCAGGATAATCTTCACTAATTCCGGGCACCACCACCCTGAAACTTATTCCCAGGCCTGAAAGCAGTTCTCTTCGCCTTGGTGAACGTGAAGCAAGTATGATGTCTCTGCCTTTGATTTCCTCTCTCAGCATAGTTATAACGAAAGTCCTTTTTCCATCACGAGCCAGAATATTAGGGTATATAATATTCCAGTGAGCATTCCCAGTTTAATGATTTTACTGACCGTACTGAAGTGCTCAGCCCTTACTCCCCTGATAAGGAGAAGTATGCTGAAGAGCACCGGGATGACAATAGCCAGCAAAATATAAAGCAGTGATATGATATCATTTATAAATAAAGCCCACATAACTATCATCAGTATTATTGTGAGGGCCAGTATTAATGATGCCACGATCTTTGAAACTTTTAAGCCTGCAACAACGGGTAATGAACGGCTGCCATAGGCCCTGTCACCTTCGAAATCTTCCATGTCCTTTACAATCTCACGGGCCAGGGTAGTAAGGAAAGCAAAAACCGAGAAGCCTGCCACCCAGTAAAAGATATAATCAACTGAAGACAGGCTGATAAGGTCACACCCGTAATGATTACACACAGCCATTATCTCGAAAACAACCACGAGAAGGGGAACCAGGGCAGTGAGAAAGGCAACAATTATATTACCGACGAGCAGCTGCTTCTTATAGATAACGGAGTAAAAATACAGTAAACCTGATACAAGCAGGAAGAAGATACCCATCCAGAAATACCCGCTGCGGTATGAAAGCCAGAAACCCACTATCACACCCAGGGCACTCAGTATATTATGCCACATCATGGCCCTGCGCCTTGGCACCCTGGTACCTACTATCACTTCGCCCCTGTTAACAAGGTCGGTTCTTATGTCAAAGTAATCATTTATAACATAGCCTCCTGCCGTTATGCAGACAGTTGCAAAAACTAGGGCAAGAAAATCAATGAGAGGAAGCTGCAGCTCAATATAGCTGTTAGGCCCCCCGGGCAACATGCCGTCAAGAAGCATGTTTACCGCCAGTGTCTCTATCAGTGCATATTTAATAAGAAACTGGGTGATAATAACTATCACGAGGTTCTGCCACCTGATTAGTCTGAGAAATGCTATCATAGTTTACCAGATAAATGCATCATTATTCATCCATTTTCCATGCAGCCTCATAACCTGCTCAATCACATCCCGCACACAGCCATTGCCCCCTGTTTTGTCAGAGATATACATTGATATTTGCTTAATCTCATTATCTGCATCGCCCGGGCAGACAGCAACACCTGCCATTTTCATCACATTATAATCAGGGATGTCATCCCCCATGTAAAGAACTTCCTCCCTGTCAAGATTGCTATCGGTCATAAATTTTTCAAGGATAGCCGCTTTCTCTGACACACTGAGGTAAACATTGCTGACGCCGAGCTTATTCAGTCTTTTCTTAAAGGATATTGAATCACCCCCGGATATCACACACACTTCGTAGCCGTTCCTGACAGCCAGCTGCAAGGCATAACCGTCCCTGAGGTTAATCGTTCGCATTGGTACACCGTCATTGTCAAGACTTATTGTCTGCTGCGACAAAACCCCGTCAATATCAAAAACAAAGGCCTTGATCTTCTGTAAATCCTCTGTGAAATTAGCCATTTATTTAGCCGCTATATCTGTTAATTATTGAATCTGTCATCACCCTGTATATTTTCTGCAAATCGGGAGAGAAAGATAATAAATCCAAATGCTTTTCAATAGTATTTTTATCATTTCTTACAGCAGGTCCTGTTTGCGATTTTTCAGGGCCCATATCCGATGCCTTTTCCGTTGTTTCCCTGAGCAAGGGCAGCAACACATCGAAATCCATTCCGGCCAGGGCCGTGATCTCCTTCCCGGAATTATACATATGGTTAACAAAATTACAGGCGAATACGGCTGCCAGGTGCAGGTATTTACGCTTTTCACTCTCCAGGTAAAAGACCTTCCTGCTGAGTGATGATGCAAGTGCTTCCAGTACTGTCCTGCTGTGCTCATTGTTTGCCTCAACAAAAAGGGGAAGCGAGCTGAAATCGTAGGTCCTGCCATGTGTAAAGGTTTGCAGGGGATAGAACACACCATGGTTGCCGGGCTGCCTGTTATCGAATACTTGCAGCCCCACACTTCCCGCGGTATGGGCAATAACAGGTGTCCCCCCTGACTCTATCGCAGCTGACACATCTCCCAGTGCATCATCATTGACCGCAATGATAACCACTTCTGCCTCATCAGGGATATC
>JAZBOI010000182.1:0-11905 GCA_036351095.1 Bacteroidales bacterium
AAGCATACAGAAAGCTGATCTTAACATGATAAGGGTTAATGTGTTCGTGGATGATCTTTACCTCAACACTTACTGGTCGGATGGCCTTATTATATCAACAGCCACAGGATCAACGGCTTATAACATGAGCACGGGCGGGCCCATACTGACTCCGGCTGACATGAGCATCATTATCTCACCGCTTTCACCTCACAACCTCAGTGTGAGACCAATAGTGCTTCCCGGAAAGAGCTGCCTGCGCCTGGAGGTGGAAGGAAGAAGCCCGGAATACCTGGTGACATGTGATTTCAGGTCGGTGCGCCTTCCCTTTTTCAGGGAGCTCGTTATCAGGCAGTCAGCTTATACTATAAAGACTATAAATGTGGAAGGCCAGGATTTCTTCAGCACCTTGAGAAATAAATTAATGTGGGGTGCTGACAGGCGTAATTGATATTCTTATGAGAAATTCTTTTAGGATAGTTATTAATGGATTATTATATTTGTATCAATAATAATTTATACATGTTGTTATGAAACGGGTTTTCCTGCTACTGTTACTGCTTGCTTTTATATACCCTGTTACTAACGCACAATTATGGAAGCTCCGCCGATATGAGATATATGGCGGGATAGGTACAGCCCAGGTATTTGGTGATATAGGAGGTTACAGCATTGGGGAGAATGCACTGGGCCTGAAGGATCTGATGATAAAACAGACACGTTTCAATCTGAAGGCCGGGATGCGATACAGGATACAGGAGAAGTTTGCTCTCACATTCGACCTCGATTTTGGTTTAATGAGTGCCTCGGACGCCAAGGGAAGCAATGAAAGCAGGGGTTACGAATCTTCCATATCACTGTTTGAAACAATCTTTAAAGCTGAGTATTATTTCCTTAAAAATAATGCTGAAAGCAGTTACCGCTTTATAAAGGGTGAGAGGATGTTTAATTCGGTCCTTGCAAGGCTCGATGGTTATGTCTACACAGGACTTGGACCGGCATTTTACAGTGCAAAACCGAATGAGGCCCTTGAAGAACGTGATATTAAAAACTCGGGTGTTGCCCTGGCAATACCTGTAGGTGTGGGCTTTAATTACCTGTTCAGGCCAAACTCAATGATTGGTCTGGATTTTGGGATGAGATATACCACTTCTGATTATATCGATGGATATACATCGCAATATTCAAGTCGCAACGACGTTTATTACTTTATGACTTTCGTTTTTACTCAAAAACTGAAAACATCGGAAAGAGGATTACCGTCTTTTAGAAAGTATTAAAGAAGTAATAAATTCGGAATATTGTTATTAATGAAGAGGTGCTTTTGGATTGTTATTCTGTTTATCCTTGCTATACCCCTGAACGCTCAGAGAAGTTCTGATTATGGGGTTTTCGGGGGAATTTCCTATTATATGGGAGACATCAACCCTGAAACTTTTTTCTATGGCTCATCCCCGGCAGTGGGAATCATCTACAGGTATAATTTTCATCCCAGGCATGCCCTCAGAACCAATATATATTACGGTAGGATAAGAGGGAATGATCTTGATTTCAACAACGACTTCCAGCAGGCAAGGGCTGCTTCATTCGAATCTTCGCTGGTGGAATGGGCCCTTCAGTTCGAATTCAATTTTCTTCCCTATACAACAACGGGCCGATGGTGGGATTATTCTCCCTATTTTGCTGCAGGTGCAGGGGCCTGTCTTGTGAGCCGGGATGGTCTCACTCTTACCCCGGTTATACCCATTTCGGTTGGGATCAAAGTAAATATTCATAAAAATTTAGGATTAGAACTCGAATATGGCGCTCGTAAAACATTTTATGATAACTTTGACGGCTTAACCGATAATATCGACCCTGATCATTATACGTGGACACATAATAATGACTGGTACATGTTTACGGGGGTGACCTTTACCTGGAAAATGTTCCATAATCTGCTCACCTGCCCGGCATATGATGATTATTGGGATGATAGAAAAAGAAAAAGAAGATAATGTCTCTTAAGAAGCAGTTAGATCTTAACTCCCTGCCAAGGCATGTTGCCATAATAATGGATGGCAACGGGCGATGGGCATTGCAAAAAGGCAAAGACAGGAACTTTGGCCATAAAAAAGGTGTAGATGCCGTCAGGGAGATTATTGAAACATCAGCCGAGCTGGGAATTGAATATCTTACACTGTACGCTTTTTCCACTGAAAACTGGAACAGGCCGTGGGAAGAAGTGGAAGCGCTGATGGAGCTGATGGTCAATTCACTCAATAATGAAACACAAAGGCTGGTGGATAATAACATTGTCCTGAAAATTATCGGTGACATTGACAGGTTATCTGACGGGGTGAGGAAAAGCCTTGATTATACCCTTGAACAAACATCAAAATGTAAGGGCATGACACTTATTGTGGCCCTCAGCTACAGCTCACGCTGGGAGATGGTTAAAGCGGTGAGGGATATAGCTTACAAGATTAAGGAAGGAAAAATAGACCCTGCTAACATTGACGCTACAATATTTGAAAATTATCTGACTACCAGGGATATACCCGATCCCGAGCTGCTGATACGAACAAGCGGTGAAATAAGGATAAGTAATTTCCTGCTCTGGCAGATTGCATATTGCGAATTATACTTTACCGAAACACTTTGGCCTGATTTTGGTAAAGAGGAATTATATAAGGCACTGGCTGAATATCAGAAAAGGGAAAGAAGATTTGGAAAAACAAGTGAACAGGTGCATGAAAACGGAAACTGATATGTTAAGAAGATTCTCAATATCGATTATAATTGCTGTATTTTTTATTTCCACCCCTGACCTTCCTGCCCAGGAAAGAACCAGGATAATGGATTATATGGACCCGGGGGAATATGTAGTGGGTGATATCAGCGTATCAGGTGTCAAATACCTTGATATAAACGCTATAGTCGGCCTGTCGGGAATAAGGAAATATTCCAGGATACTGGTGCCCGGAGATGTCATTACCAATGCCGTTGAGAAACTCTGGAGCCAGGGCCTTTTCTCCGATGTGAAAATTACAGCTACGGAGATACGTTCGGATACAATATTCCTGGATATATACCTGGGCGAAAGGCCACGTATATCATCGGTTGATTATTTCGGGATCAAGCAGAGCGAAATACAGGATATTACTGAAAAAGTCAACCTTATCAGTGGAAGCCAGGTAACCGACCATGTGCTGTCAAGCACAATAACAACAATAAAGGATCATTTCATTGAGAAAGGCTTCCTCAATACTGACGTAAGGATTGTCCAGAAAGATGACCCGGTAAACCCTAACAGCATAAAATTGAATGTGCATATCGATAAGAATGACAGGGTAAAGATCAGTGATATTGTATTCGAAGGTAATGAGGCATTCTCTGATAACAGGCTGCGCAGGGTCATGAAAAATACCAAGAAGAAAAACCTTAATATCTTCAAATCTTCCAAGTATGTGGAAGATCAGTATGAAGAAGACAAGGAAAGCCTTATCCAGTTCTATAATGAGAATGGCTACCGCGATTTCAGGATCCTCAATGATACCATTATGGATGTGTCTGAAGACAGGGTGCTGATGGCTATCATGTTGGACGAGGGGGACCAGTACTACTTTGGTGATATCGATTGGGTGGGTAACAGCATTTACCCCAAACGACTGCTCTCACAGGTACTTAATATCAATGAGGGTGATATTTATAACCAGACACTGCTCGAAGACAGACTGCAATACGATGAAGATGCTGTATCATCACTCTACCTGAACACCGGTTACCTGTTTTCCAGCCTTGTTCCCGTGGAGACTGATGTGGAGAACGATTCTATAGACCTGGAAATAAAAGTGCATGAAGGCGAACAGGCAAGACTCAACAGGGTTATCATTAAGGGGAATACGCGTACCAATGAGCATGTTGTAAGGCGCGAACTGTATACACTGCCCGGTGATCTTTTCAGTAAGGAAGCCATCATCAGGTCGGCACGCCAGATAGCTGTGCTGGGCCATTTTGACCCGGAGAAGATCAATCCGCAGCCACTTATGAACCCTGCAGAAGGAACCGTTGACCTGGAATACCCGCTTGAGGAAACAGCCAATGACCAGTTTGAAATCTCGGGAGGCTGGGGCGCAGGTATGCTTGTGGGCACAGTGGGAGTGAGGTTCAATAATTTCGCCATGAAGAATTTCTTCAAGCCTTCTGAATGGAGACCATACCCGAGCGGTGACGGTCAGTCCCTGAGTATCAGGGCCCAGTCAAACGGAAGAATATACCAGTCGTATAATATCTCATTCATGGAACCCTGGCTGGGTGGAAAGAAACCCAACTCTTTCACCGTGTCTGCTTACAGGTCCCTGATGACCAACGGGGACAGGAGAGGGACGGAAAGCAGGCAGTCGATGATAATTGACGGTGTTTCAACAGGCCTGGGTAAACGCCTTTCATGGCCTGACAGTTACTTTAACCTTTACGCTGAACTGGGATACCAGAGGTACAGCCTGAATAATTATGACT
Organism: Bacteroidales bacterium; assembly: GCA_036351095.1. Classification (GTDB taxonomy): domain Bacteria; phylum Bacteroidota; class Bacteroidia; order Bacteroidales; family VadinHA17; genus UBA9300. Next base: position 4,480 of record JAZBOI010000182.1, read on the forward strand.
ATTACAATTTCCTATTCAGGAACGGTAACGCCAACATGCTGTCACTCACAACAAGGCTTACCCGTTTCTCTACTGCACCGAGCCTTATATATCCACGCCGGGGATCATCCTTCAGCCTTTCACTGCAGATAACACCTCCCTATTCACTGATCAACGGAAAGGATTATTCAGATGCTACCGACCAGGAAAAATATAAGTGGATAGAATTTCATAAATGGGTCTTCAAAGGAGATTACTACTACGAACTGTTTAATAAATTTGTTTTAAATTCAAGAGTTTCCTTTGGCTACCTGGGTAATTACAATAAAGATATAGGACCATCACCTTTTGAAAATTTCTACGTAGGAGGTGACGGTATGACAGGCTACAGTTTCTATGGACGTGATGTCATAGCACTGAGAGGATATGAGAACGGAAGCCTCACACCCACAATCGTCAGGGATAATAAAAGGGTGTATGTGGGTAATGTATATTCAAAACTGACCTTCGAATTAAGGTACCCCATAAGCCTTAATCCACAGGCTACAATTTACCTGCTTACCTTTCTCGAAGCGGGTAAGTCATGGTACGAACTTAAAGAATTTAACCCTTTCAAGATGCACAGGTCAGCAGGGGTGGGATTACGTGCTAACCTGCCCATGTTCGGACTGCTGGGCATTGACTGGGCTTATGGTTTTGACCCTGTACCCGGAATGGATGTACACGGGTCACAGTTCCATTTCGTAATGGGACAGCAATTTTAGTAACTAAAAATTATCAGTCATGAAGAAAATAACATTAATCTTAACAGCTTTGATATTCCTGGCCACAACAGGGATGGCCCAGAAATATGCATTCGTCGATACTGAATATATCCTCAACAATATCCCTTCCTATGCAGCAGCACAGGAAAGACTGGATGAGATGTCAAAACAATGGGAACAGGAGATTACTGACGCCTATAATATGGTTGAAGAGATGTATAAGAACTACCAGAATGAAGTAGTGTTGCTCTCGCGCGAAGCAAAAATACAACGCGAGGAGGAGATAATTCAGAAGGAACAGGAAGCAAAGGAACTTCAGAGCAAATATTTCGGTGTTGAAGGTGAACTGTATACCAAGCGACAGGAGCTGATACAACCTATACAGGATGAAATATATAACGCTGTTAAAGAAATAGCGGCAAGCGGTAATTATGCGGTTATTTTTGATACCTCGGCCGGAATGAATATGTTGTATACAGATCCGCGATATGATCTTAGTGATGAAGTACTTGAAAAATTAGGTTATAAGAATTAATTAACTACATTTGCAGCATTAAATTAAACTAAAAAGAGAACGATGAAAAGACTAATTGGATTACTGGCATTAGCGATGATTTTTTTCATAAGCCAGAATGCAAGCGCGCAGGAATATAAATTCGGACATATCGATTCTGACCAGTTGTTCACCATAATGCCGGAAAGGGATAGCATAATTAAAGAGATGCAGGAGCTGCAGACTGAACTGCAGAACACGCTTGAAATAATGCAGGTTGAATATAATAATAAGCTGAACGATTATACCAACGAAGTAGATAAACTTTCCGACCTGGTACGCCAGACGAAAGAGGAAGAATTAATGGGACTGCAGCAGAGAATAACAAATTTCCAGCAGAATGCTGACGGCCAGCTTCAGAATAAGCAGGCACAGCTTATGCAACCTGTTGTTGCAAAATTTGAGAAAGCTATAAAAGATGTGGCCAGGGAAAATAACTTCACCTATATTTTTGACCTCTCAAGGGGTTCGATCATCTATTTTGATGAGGCAAAAAGTGAAGATATCATGGATAAGGTAAAGGCCAAACTCGGGATAGAGTAAATTTTTTCACTATAATACAGGTGACCATCCACCGCGGTTGGTCACTTTTTTATTATGAACAGCCTTAAAAACAAACCTGTAGGGGTTTTTGACTCGGGAGTGGGTGGTTTAACGGTAGCCCATGCCATCAAGCAGATCCTGCCTGATGAGTCAATAGTGTACTTTGGCGATACGGCCCACCTTCCCTATGGAGACAAGTCAGAAGGAGCAATAATTAACTACAGCCGTAAAATTACTGAATTCCTGCTGGATCATGGGGCCAAGGTTGTTCTGATAGCCTGTAATTCAGCTTCTGCTTCAGCCTATTCAGTACTGGAAAAGGAATATGGCCGGAAAGTACTGCTGCTCGATGTAATAAGCCCTGTTATAGAATATATTGCATCAAAAAATTATTCCACGGTTGGTGTGATCGGGACTAAAAGAACAATAAGCAGCGGATCATATGAAGCAGGCTTCAGTGAAAAATCACCCGGAACCAGGATCGTTTCACTGGCCACACCCCTGCTTGTGCCAATGATTGAGGAGGGATTTATTTTTGACGATATATCAAATGCAATAATACGGGCCTATCTTTCTGATACAAAACTGGCAGGAATACAGGCACTGGTCCTTGGATGCACCCATTACCCACTGATAAGGAACCAGATAAGCAAATTTTATAACTTCGATATTGAAGTGGTTGATTCAGCCAGGGTTGTGGCCATGGACCTGCGCGACAAGCTGGAAAATAATAATCTACTGACCGAAAGCCAGGGAAAGCAGGCCGATAAGTTTTTTGTCTCTGATTATACAACATATTTTGAAAAAATAGCCAGGATGTTTTTCGAAGGCAGCGAAGTTAACCTGAGCGTTGCCGATATCTGGACCTAAGACATTGAAAAACATGACTAAAATCATGTTCAAAAAAATGTTGATTTATTGAATTTTCACAAAGTAATTTAGTTAATTTTGTAGCAGGAACAACCGCAATATTTTAGAGTATCGAAACCAGGAAAAAAAGGTATACTTAGCACTCCCTGATGCATATGAAAATCAACGGTCTTCGTATGCATTTATTTTTAAACACTTTAGGACGGTTCTTTTATAATAATTATTTAAAACATAAACATGAGCAAGAGCGAGCGTGTCATCGAGCGAGACGATGTTGTAATACGTTTCTCGGGGGATTCAGGTGACGGGATGCAGCTTACCGGGACTTTATTTTCAAATACTTCTGCCCTTTTTGGCAACGACCTGTCAACTTTCCCGGACTACCCGGCAGAGATCAGGGCTCCCCAGGGTACAGTGGGTGGCGTGTCGGGTTTCCAGGTGCATGTCGGGCAAACAGAAATATATACACCCGGTGATTATGCAGATGTCCTGGTTGCAATGAACCCGGCAGCTGTCAAAGCAAATGCCAGGTTTATCCGTGAAGGGGGAACCATTATTATTGACGAAGACAATTTTAATGAGAAAAATATACTTAAGGCAGGATATAAGGAAGATCCCATAAAGGAAGATAAACTCGATCGCTTCAATATCATATCCGCCCCTATAAGTACACTTGTCAGGGAAGCACTTAAAGATAAAGGTCTTGATCCGAAAACGGTGGTACGGACAAAGAATATGTTTGCCCTGGGTATGGTATACTGGTTGTTCGGGCGCGAGCTTGAGTATACTGAAGAATATTTCAGAACAAAATTTAACAAAAGACCAAATATTATTGAGGCTAACTCAACCGTGTTGAGGGCCGGATATAATTATGCCGAGACCATAGAGGCCATGCCTCCCATTTATAAGATCAAACCGGCAAAAATAGAGAAAGGTCTATACAGGACAATAGATGGCAATACAGCCACATCATGGGGATTGCTTGCTGCCGCTGAGAAGTCCGGACTTGACCTGTTCATAGGCTCCTATCCCATTACCCCTGCAACGGGTATACTCGAAGCCCTGGCTGCCAGGAAAGACCTGGGGGTAAAAAGCTTCCAGGCTGAAGATGAGATTGCCGGTATATGTACATCCATTGGTGCCAGCTTTGCAGGCAACCTGGCTGTTACATCCACATCAGGGCCTGGCCTGGCACTTAAATCGGAAGCCATCGGGCTGGCCGTTATGACAGAATTGCCTTTGGTGATAGTCAATGTGCAGAGGGGAGGTCCTTCCACAGGACTGCCCACAAAAACAGAACAGGCCGATCTTATGCAGGCACTCTACGGGCGCAACGGGGAATGCCCCGTTGTGGTTATCGCTGCCAGTACACCATCCAACTGTTTCCGCTATGCTTTTGAAGCGGCCAGTATAGCACTGGAGCATATGGTGCCTGTTATACTGCTTACAGACGGATTCCTGGCTAACGGATCGGAACCCTGGAAAATACCTTCCATGGACTCACTGCCAGAAATTAAACCGCCATTTATAAAGGAAGGTGATGATGAATTTATTGCCTATGAGAGGGACGAGAAAAAGCTGAGCAGGAAATGGGCCGTGCCCGGAACAAAAGGCAGGGAACACAGGATAGGTGGACTGGAAAAAACCATCAGGGGCACCGTATCATACATCCCGGAGAACCATGAGCACATGGTGAAGATGAGGGCAGAAAAGGTGGCCAGGGTGGCAGGCAGGATACCCTACCTTAAAACCTATGGCGATGAACAGGGCGACATGCTGCTGATAGGCTGGGGTGGAACATACGGACACCTGCTTACTGCCGTAAAGGAAATGAGGAAGGAAGGGAAAAATATCAGCCTGGCTCATTTTAACCATATTAACCCGCTACCGGCCAATACCGCTGAAATATTCAGGAACTTTAAAAAGCTGGTTGTGGCTGAACTGAATGCCGGACAATTTGTGAGATACCTGAGAATGGAATTCGAGGATTTCCACTTCAAACAGATAAATAAGGTGCAGGGATTGCCTTTTACCTGCGAAGAAATAAAGGAAAAATGTACCAAGCTAATGGAGGAATAGAACATGGCTGAAGAAGTAGTTGAACTTAAACCGAATGATTTTAAGAGTGACCAGGAAGTAAGGTGGTGCCCGGGATGTGGTGATCATGCAATACTCGCCGCTGTTACCAGGGCCCTGGCCGAACTTAAGATACCGAAAGAAAAGTATGCCTTCATATCAGGTATAGGTTGCTCCTCCCGCTTCCCTTATTACATGAATACATATGGCTTTCATGGTATACATGGCCGTGCATCAGCAATAGCAACCGGGGTGAAGGTGGCAAATCCCGAGCTCAGCGTATGGCAGATAACAGGCGATGGCGACGCTATGGCAATAGGTGGCAATCATTTTATTCATTCTATCAGGCGTAATATAGATATCAATATTATACTTTTTAATAATGAAATATACGGTCTTACCAAAGGACAGTACTCACCCACTTCAATCAAGGGAGCCGTAACAAAAACATCACCCTACGGTACCGTTGAAGAACCCTTTAACCCCGGTGAACTGGTGATAGGGGCCAAAGGCAAATATTTTGCCCGTACCATCGATTCCAATGTGCAACTCTCAACAGAAATTTTTAAACAGGCTGCCCTCCATGAAGGAGCATCGGTTGTTGAAGTACTGCAGAACTGTGTAATCTTTAATGATGGTGTGCATAAATTACTTAGTGACAGGGAGACAAGAGATGATAATACAATTATACTCAGGCAGGGCGAACCAATGATATTCGGTAAAAACAGGGATAAAGGACTTAAACTGGACGGACTGAAACTGAAAGTGGTTAAACTGGGTAATGGAATAAGTGAAAAGGATATCCTTGTACATGATGCCGAAGAAAATAACCCGGGCATGCATACCATGCTGGCCAATATGAGAAATCCTGGCTACCCGGTGGCCCTGGGAGTGATCAGGTCAGTCTCTGCCCCTACATACGACATGGCAGTGCAGGGTCAGATAAGAAAGATGAAGAAAGACAGTAAAATAAAATGTATGGACGACCTGCTCAGGTCAGGTTCTACATGGGAAGCAAAATAATGCCTGGCTGGCAAATTCATAAGGAGGTGTTCTGCGGGACACCTTTTTTTTTATTTGATAAAGAGGTATCTTTAAGTAGTTTAAAAATTCTTCTATATGGATACAACAGGTCAGGATAATGGATATAAGCAATTATTGCAGGAACAGAAGGAAAGGCTTAAGGAGCTTGCATGTATTAACCGTACAACTGCAATCCTTAAAGAAGGGAAATCCATCGATGAAACGCTGCAGAATATTGTTCATTCATTGCCCCCGGCATGGCAGTACCCGGAATATACAGTGGCAAGGATCACCTATGGGAACAAAATCTTTATGACCACAAACTTCGAGGAAACCAAATGGGTCCTCAGCCAGGAATTTACAACGATCAATAATATAAAGGGTTCCCTGGAAGTATTCTATACCAGGGAATTCGAAAAGCTTGACCACGGCCCCTTCCTCGAGGAGGAAAAAGACCTTATTGAAAATCTTGCAAGCCTGCTGACCGGGTTTATTAACAGCATACAGGCCAGGGAAATGATGAATATTCCCGAACCTGTTGCTCCTGATGAAAAGGCTAAACCAGGTACTTCATCGCGACAGCTTCTTCAACGCTTCCTCGAACGTTATAATGCCGAAAGAGATATTTTCCATGACCTGATGCCCTTCAAAGTAAAGGAAATTTTACTCGTTGCCAACCTCTATGATGCCTATTCAATAGAGGGCGAAGGCAGGTTCTCCGAGTATATTTTCGGCGAATATCACCAGCTTAATCTTACTTCAATGCCCAGGGTAACAGGTGTTTCCGGCCTGGATGAAGCAATGGAAAGATTAAGATCAAAACATTTTGACCTGATAATAATAATGGTGGGTGTGGAAAAGGAGAATCCCATGAAGCTGTGCAGGAGGATAAAACAGAAATATCCATATATACCAACCTTTTTACTGCTCAGTAATCCCGGCGATGTGGCTTTTGTTAAAAAGAAAAAAGCCGGCGGCCTGCCCTTTGATGATTATTTTGTCTGGACCGGTGAAACAAGGGTCTTTTTTGCTATGGTCAAACTGCTGGAAGACAGGGTTAATGTGGAGAATGACACCAGGAAGGGACTGACAAGGGTTATCCTGCTCGTGGAAGATTCAGCTGAATATTATTCGAGCTACCTGCCCACCCTCTATACCCTGGTGATGGAACAGACCAAGCACCTGATAGAAGATGTAAGTACCGATGAATTGTATAAGGTGCTTAAGATGAGGGCAAGACCAAAAATATTGCTTGCTACAAGCCATGAGGATGCAATGGCAATATTTGACAGGTATAAGAATAATATGCTCTGTGTTATTTCGGATATGAGATTTCCAAAGGGAGATACTCTGTATGACAAAGCAGGATTTGAATTCATCCAGTATGTCAAAACCGAGCTGCCTAACCTCCCGGCTGTATTACAATCATCCGACCCCGATAATTCAAAATATGCTCATATTCTCAAGTCAAATTTCATTAATAAAAATTCACAGAGCCTCTTGCAGGACCTTAAATCATTTATCAATTATTACCTTGGTTTTGGCCACTTCGTCTACCGTGACAATATGGGAAGGCAGATTGCCGTTGCCAAATCAATGAACGAGTTCGAACAGTACT
>JAZBOI010000183.1:0-2181 GCA_036351095.1 Bacteroidales bacterium
GACCGGTGCCTAGCCACTCGGCCAACCGACCATATGCTACAAAGTCGTTGAGTGGATTACAAAAGTACTAAAATTTCTGTAAACCGGGATGCCGAATAATGCTTTTTGCTGTATGCTATTTATAGAGTAAGAACAATGGCGTAAAATAGTGTTACCCTGGCTAATTTAATGGTGTAATCCGGGGGATAGGCAGCTGTGCAATCATTTTTTTGATTATGTGTAAGCAGTCTGCATAAAATGCGGAACATTTCCCCGGGCACTATTTTTTTCCTGAGATACCAGGCATTGATTATGACTCCGTAATGAAGTGACAGCTTAATATGGCTCAGGCTAAGCTTTCATATCCGGTGTGCGGATTTGATATACACTGATTCCATTGTGTTAACATGGCAGAAGTACATTTTTCGGTATAGTTGTTGTGTTAGAGAAAGTTAAAAAGGCTTATGTCATTTACTTTAAACACACCAGCTTTTGAGTACGGAAAGAAGATTCCGGCCGTTCATGCCTGCGACGGGGACGATGTATCTCCACAGCTGAGATGGGAAGGTGAGCCTAAGGGAACTGTATCTTTTGCATTGATAATGGAAGATTCGGATGCAGATAGAAGTCCTTTCACTCATTGGATAGTATACAATTTACCAGCCGATTGCCATGAACTGGAAAAGATCATTCCCATTGAGAAAAACATGGAGAATGGTGCCATACAGGGCAAGAATGATTTCGGCAAGATCGGTTACAGGGGACCCTGTCCCCCGGGAGGAGATGAACATCGTTACTGGTTCAGGATATTTGCCCTTAAAAAGATGCTGCCTCCTGAATCTGCCAGCTACGGACACCAGTTTCATGAAGCCATTGAGGGTTCAGTGCTGGACAGTGCAGTTTATATGGGGACCTACAAAAGATCCTGAATTCATTTTATGGTTACTCTGCGTTCCCAAAGTTTTTAAGGTGCTGTCTTTGAATCTTTCTGCCGGACACTTATAGATACGTGTCCGCCGGTTCTGTGTAAATTTTCCTCAACTGTCTCTATAATTCCCCGTTATACTTTGATCATCAGCCGCATCACAGAGGGGCTTATCAATTTTTATCATACTCTTGAAATGAAGTTATTAGCGTATTTATTTTACAGCCAGGAGCATTCGCAGGTTCCTGCAGGCAAAGAATTTGATCTGCATTTCAGGATATTAACTCCAATAACATGAATTTATGAAGAATGACAGTGAAAACATAGGTAAATACTATGAAACGCTTGTTCAGAATGCCCAGGCAGGTGCCACCTATCATCTGAAACTCAAAAATGATCCTGTAAATCAAGTTGTTATACCATTGATCTCCTCTGAGAGTATGGGTCGGGCAGCTGCCATGTTCACATACAGGGTTGTGGAGCCAACAGGGCTCCGCGGCACGTATGAAAAACCAATTGAGGATATTGAGATTCTCAAGAAGAAAGAATAGAGATTAATCCTTGCAATTGAAAAGTCATTGGCAGGCCACTGCCTGCTACCCGGCCAAAGAGGCCTGTACGACGAAGCCAACCAGGCAAGGTTGTTTCCGCTTGTCTTGCAGAATCACTCAGCCAGCCGATCGTCCAGCAGCCTGTTATATTCAGCTATAATGTTTATCGTTGATGTGTCACTGTCAAACACTGAGTACAGCCCCTGTTCTTCGTGTGGTGGGTCGCCCAGGTAATCATCGCCCAACTCCCAGAAAATACTTTCACCTCCTGAGCGGCCTTCACCGGAATATGCCCAGAAATTACATCCGGCCAGTACATCTTTACTGCCGGCATGCTCGAGCAGGATATCAAAAGCATTCTCATAGTACCTGTTGCGGTGGGTCACTCCTTCATCAGGGCCGAAACCATAGCTGTCACGGGGCATGCCGAATTCTTCAAGCACCACCGGTTTGCCCAGCTGCCTGGCCACATCAATATGATAACTCATGTAACGCTCTGTTTTAGCTATGCTGCTGTCCATACCCGTAGCAACGGCGGAGGGATCCATCCATCCCCAGTTCTTTGGCCATATATGCATTGTGAGGTAATCAATGTTGGGGTCAGAATGTATCTTTTCAAATGCTTCCTTTGAATATTCACAACCATGCAAGCCTTCCGTACCGGTAGTGACAAGGTGATTATTATCGAGCTCCCTGATCAGCGCAGCCGTGGAGGCTATCATATCC
>JAZBOI010000184.1:0-2941 GCA_036351095.1 Bacteroidales bacterium
CTCTCATTTTCTCCGCCTCTTCCTCGCTGTATCCCTTGCGTGCGGTCACCCAGCGTGAATCGTCGGAAAAGGTGGCCGAGGAACAGAGGCCAAGCTTGTATTCAGTTTCTTTATCCGCCGATACTATAAAAAGTGTATCATTTCCATCGACGGGTGATATGTTATAGTAAATCCACTGACCATTGTCAGAGATTGTATAGGATCCCAGGTTTTGCCACTGGCCATAGTCCTCGCGTGTAAGGTTTTTCTTCTGTGCTGCGAGATGAACAGATGCAACAATAATAAGCAAACACAATAACAGGGTCTTTTTCATAGTAGTTACGATTTGATTTTTTTATTAAGGCATAAATATACTGAATACTATTTATCCCCGTAAGGAAGAAAGAAGGAATCTGTTTTGCAAACCTGTTAATGGCTTACATTAAATACTGATCTGTATTTAAGCCGGTTGCATCCGGAGGACGCACAGGCTGCAATTAAGTCTGCTTTAATGATTTATATTGCCTCCAGTTCTCCTCTTAATCTTATGTCTTCAGAAGATGCGCCTACCATTACATTTACTGTTCCCTTTTCAAGCACGAATCTATGTTCTTCAACATTCCAGTAACGAAGTTCGTCTGCTTCAAGGGGGATACTCACCCTTATGCTTTCACCTGCAGGGACATGTATGCGCCGGAAACCCTTAAGGGCTTTGATTGGCCTTTCCACTTCTGAGTCCGGGAAGCTTACATAGAGCTGTACCACTTCATCGCTGCTGAGATCACCTGTATTTGTTAATGTAAGTGATATATTCAGGGTTTCCCCGTCTTTGATCGTTTCCTTTTCCATGCCGAGATCCGAATATTCGAAAGTGGTGTAGCTCAGACCGTGCCCGAAGGGGAAGAGGGCCTCATGCTTGTCATACATATAAGTACGACCCTTCCGTATATCATATTCCAGTATGGGCAGAAGCTGGTCTATTGAAGCAGGCCATGTTTGGACCAGCCGGCCGGCGGGACTCTCTTTACCGAAGACTATGTCGGCTACGCCGTTCCCCATCTCCTGGCTCGACTGAGTTACATGCATAATGGAGGGCACATTTTCCTTCGACCAGTTGATGGCATAAGGGAAGCTGGAAACCAGCACAAGCACTGTATTGGGATTGGCTGCCATAACCAGTTTAACAAGGTCTTCCTGCTCGATGGATATGGCCTGGCGGTCGACTTCCTCGCGTCCGTCGCTGTAAACATGGTTCTGTCCCCAGCCCAGGCCGTAGCTGAGCGGGTGGTTGCCGATACAGACTATTGCAATATCCGATTCGCGGGCCGCTATCACTGCTGAATCAGCCTTATTGCTTTTGGCAAATTTAACTTCGAGATTTTCGCCGGCAGCCTCATTTATGCCGTCAAGTATTGAGACCCTGTAGGGGGGAGTGCCCGAGTACCAGTCCGAGACAACAAGGTTGGCGCTTGGACCAATAACTGCGACAGACTTCAGTTCTTCCTTCTTCAATGGAAGCAGGCCATCATTCTTCAGCAGGACAATCGATTTGACCGTGGCCTCTCTTGCCAGGTCCATGGCTTCCTGTTTTGTCCAGGGTTTTGTTGTGTCATCTATGCCTATGCTGTCGTAGGGATTTTCAGGGCTGTTGTCGATCAGGCCCAGCCGCATCATTACCCGCAGGTTGCTTCTGACCGCCTCGTCTATCTCTTCATCAGTCACCAGGCCCTGGTCCAGTGCTTCCCTGAGGGCTGACTTATAATCATCCAGGAAGACCGTTATTCCTGCTTTAATGCATTCGGCTGCAGCTTCCGGGAAATTATCATAATACTTATGTGAATTGACAAGGTGCGTAAAAGCGCCACCGTCGGTGCAGATGATGCCGTCCTGGCCCCACTCATCCACAGTGATATTTTCCAGCATGGGGTGAACGGTACAGGGGATGCCGTTGTATTTGTTATAGGCAGCCATGAAGGCCCTTGATCCGCCCTCTGTCACACCTTTATAGAAGGGGTAGGAGTAGTATTCACGGAAGAGGCGCTCATCGAAGTCGGACGAGTTGATAAAGCGGTTATTCTCATTACTGTTAGCCAGGAAGTGCTTCATCAGCGAGGCTGTCTTCCAGTAACGGGGATGGTCACCCTGGAGACCTTTTACGAAGGATTCTGTCAGGACGGAACCCAGGTAGGCATCTTCGCCGTAGCACTCTTCTGTGCGACCCCAGCGTACGTCCCTCCCGAGGTCGGCATTGGGAGCCAGCATGATAAGTCCGGCACTCTTATAGTCCCGGTTCTGTGCCAGGTAACGTGTCTCGTATGCTTCCCATGCGGCTATTTCCCGGTGCAGCACGGGATCCCACATCTGTGCCAGCCCGTAAGCCTGCGGGAAGGTGGTTGTGGGCGCCTCACCCTCGCCTTTGACGGCCCAGTTAGCCGGTCCGCTCAGGGCAAGCCCATGCAGCCCTTCAACAAAACGGGTTCCCTGAACTCCCAGCCTGGGGATGCCCGGCAGTTGAGATGAGAGGTGGTCGATCTTCTCATCCATGGTCATCAGCGAGATGAGGTTATCAAGGCGTTCTTCATCGGGCAGGTCAGTGTCCCGGAAAGAATATTCCTGTGTTTGTGAGCAGGAAAGGACTGTAAGTATCAGAATAAGCAGCGAAAATGCCTTTTTCATTGTGTATAGGTTTAAGAAATCTTAAACACTAAGGTATTTATTTTAGAGCTAATAATAAATTCAAAATGTGTAGGCTTTGCTCACCGTCCCCTTCCGTCCCCTTCCGGGGGGTGTTCGCTGTGCTCACCGTCCCCTCACCTCCAGTCCTGAAAATAAAAACAATCACTCGCTACGCGAGCAGATTTTGTTTTTCGCACGGCTCTCACCGGAGCAAGCTCCGTTCGAACCGTACAAAAAGCAAAAAACCTCCTGGCGGAGGTTGATTGTTTTTGCTTTAACGTGGAGA
>JAZBOI010000185.1:0-7827 GCA_036351095.1 Bacteroidales bacterium
CAGGAGCTCAACAGGCAGGAGCACCAACAGGTCTGCCGTCAGGAGCTCAACAGGCAGGAGCACCAACAGGTCTGCCGTCAGGAGCTCATCGGGCAGGAGCACCAACAGGTCTGCCGTCAGGAGCTCATCGGGCAGGAGCACTAACAGTTCTGCCGTCAGGAGCTCATCAGGCAGGAGCACGCGCAGCAGCGCGGTAAAAAGTTCTTCGGGCAGCTCTTCCCGCAGCAGTGCAGCCGGAAGTTCGGGACGCAGAACCAAGTCCGGCAGGGGTGACAACAGCGAATAAACAATGACATCATAAAAAAAGCAGGCCATAAGCGCCTGCTTTTTTATCTTAATAAACATGAAAAAATTCCCGGTTAAAAGAAAAATCCTATATTTGTTACTGAAGCCTGCCGCTTCTTGTACAGTATTAATTGGTATGGTTTTTGTTTATATATATTCAGGATGAAATAATATTATCGGAGGTCTAAAATGAAAACTTATATTTACATAGCAGTATTGACAATATTTCTTCTAAGCAGTTGTTCTTCATCGCTTTATGTGAGTGGTGAGTATGATGATCTGTATTATACACCTGCTCCGAGTGAAATATATGTGCAGGAGGCTGGTATGCCAGGACAGGCATATGAGTCAGTTTCAGAGATAGAAGACAAGTATAATCTTGATACGCTTGTTGCTGATCAATACCTTGATCCTTCTGAGTACGACAAAGACCTGATGTACTATGACAGTGACAAGGGCAGTGCCTTTGATTATTATGACGGGGTATCTTATTCAAACTACCTGAACAGGTTTTATGGAAATTACTTCAGTCCTTACTGGAGGGATCCATTTTATTCCGGCTTTGGTTATGGATTGACATTTGGTTATCCATATTATGGATCATATTATGGCTTCAACAGGATGTATAATCCTTTCTACAGCCCGTATTACTCATATTATTATGATCCCTTCTATTATCCGTACTGGGGTTCGTCACATTTTTACAGTCCATGGAACTATTATGGCCTGGGCTACTATTCACCATATTATTATGGTTATAACAATGCCATAGACTATTATTCAACACCTGTAAAACGCAGGAGCTCATACAGCACCCTGTCCAACAGGTATACAAGCTCAGGCAGTAGCAGGTCAGGATCAGCCCTTCCGGCCACTTCCAGGAGAAGCACTGCTGCTGTATCTGATGCCCAAACCACTACGGCAAGCAGAAGGGCAGACCGGACGGTTGTTAGCAGCAACACCAGCATTGAAAATGCCAGCAATCCCCAGGAGCGGTCGGTCAATTCAGCTCTTAACAGGCGGACACAGGTGAATACCACAACACGTGCAGCATCACAGCCTGAATACAATACTCAGAGCAGGACATACAGACCCACATATACAAATCCAAGGATGACCACACGTCCTGCCTATAATAATACAAACAGGAGGAGCAGTACGGTGACCAATGCAAATACACGGTCAAATGTAATTAATCGCTCGTCCAGCGGAAATACAAGTATTAACCGTTCATCATCAGGAAGGTCAATAATTAACAGGTCTGCCAGCAGTACGAGCAGGTCGATTATTAACCGTTCCTCTTCTTCAACGGGCAGGAGCAGCATTAACAGCAGCTCACGATCATCTTCCTACAGATCAACCTCAGCAGGAAGCTCAGGTTCAACTTCAGTCGGCAGGTCTTCATCCGTCGGAAGCAGCCGCTCCGGATCAGTTTCATCCGGTAGCAGCCGTTCTTCATCAAGTGGACGAAGCTCATCCGGCTCAAGAAGCTCGGGCAGAAGGTAAGAAAGTATTATTATTGGAAATTAGCTTGTTGTACTTAGATTATTACATCATCCCGGAAAAAGGGATGGAAGGGGTTACATTTAATAAATTTTGAACGAATGAAAAAAGCACTGATAATACTGATAACTTTTGTTTCTGCGCTTACCGCGGGTAAAGCACAAACAATAGATGAAGCACTGTGGTATTCACAGTTATTCTATGGTGGCACAGCCAGGTTCCAGGCTATGGGCGGAGCCTTTACCGCTCTGGGGGGAGACCTCTCAGTACTGAGCCAGAACCCGGCCGGACTGGGAATTTACAGGTCAATGGAATTAAGCCTTTCTCCCCAGATGTACTATAACAATTCACTCTCAAATTATAATAATACCGAAGCCAATGAGTATGCCTACCAGTTCAACATGAACCAGGCAGGTTTTGTATACCCCCTGATAAAGAGGGATAATACAGGCGGCCTTTCAGGGGTTAATTTTGCATATTCATTTAACCGGACTAACAATTTCAATTCGAACACGGTTATCCGCGGTGTTAACAATAACAGCTCAATGGCCGATTACTGGGCCAATATTGCCAGTGGTGTCTATTATACTGATCTGGATGGTGCACCGGGTGCGGCTTTTGAAGTATGGCTGATCGATACATTAAGCGGTTCCGGGGGTTTCGACTATGCTACAACATTCTCACAATACGGCGAGAATACCAACTCAACCTATGGACAATCCATCAGGAGAGTAATATCCCGTGAAGGTCATACAGCTGAACATGCTATAAGTATAGCGGCAAACCTCGGGCATAAATTATATATCGGGGCCACCCTGGGGATTAATAAGCTCGAATCCTATTCAACATACGAACATACCGAGTCGGATGATGCCGGACTTATATTTGACTTCAATAATTTTTCCTACAGGGATGTGGTTGAATCAAGTGGTACCGGCTACGCCTTTAAACTGGGGATGATCTACAGGCCGGTTGATATGCTGAGGCTGGGTTTTGCCTTTCATACACCAACCGTATACCGCCTGGATGAGTATTATTATGACGGCATAAGATCTGAATTTGATAATGGCGACTATTATGAATGGGAAAATGATCCTTTCAGGTTCTCCTATACACTTACAACACCCCTCAGGGCTATGGCCGGTGCTGCATTGCAGCTAGGTAAGGCAGGCCTGCTGAGTGCTGATTATGAATTTGTTGACTACAGGATGGCAAGATTCTCAAAGGCATCTGATGATTATGACTACTATAATGAGAACCAGGACATTAAAGATATCTATGATGTGGCGCATAATATCAGGCTCGGAGGCGAATTGAGGCTTAGTTCATTTTATATGAGAGCAGGTTACGCAGTATATGGAAGCCCCTTTGTGAAAGGAGAAGATAATGAGGATAATTCCCAGTCAGTCTATTCGGCAGGACTGGGCTTCAGGCAGAGTAACTTTTCATTCGATGTATCCTATGCACTGAGAAGAAACCAGCAGATGTATTTCATGTATAATCACCCGGAGATAAATCCTGCCGAGTTAACATACAACAGGCATCTTGTAACAGCCACACTCGGTTTCAGGTTCTGAGGCATGACCATGTTTCCGGGCCCATATTGAAAAGGAGATCTATTATACTCATGTTGGGCTGAAAACCATGGACCGGGCTGAATACCTGGAAGTATTCAGGATTGCTGTAAGCTGATTCTATCTTGGGCGACAGGCTGTATCTCAGGTCCCTGCTATTATCAGCATACTCCTTTGTGAACGAATGTGTTTTATTCACGCTGATATCAAGCTCCAGTATGCCAAGCATTATCTCCAGTATTTCCATATTGAGGTCAAGCAGATATTCATAGCCTCCTTTATATAAGGGCCGGAGTACCGTGTCAGCATAGAATTCAAAAAAGGCTGATGACTTGTATGCCGATTCTATGGCATTAATATGTTCCCTTTGCCACTTCCTCGAACTGTCAATTTTTATATCCTTCAGTTTTACCCTGTGGAAACTGCCTCTTTCCACAGGGATGCTCAGATGTATAGGACCGTTGGCTGAATAAATATAGCAACGGTTACGGTATGTTTGCCTTGGATAGGTCTCGTGCTGCTCAATAAGGAGCTTTCCTGCCTGCAATATCTCTGCAAAGTATTGTACAGGAGGATAATATGCTGTTGATAAAATCAGTAATCTCTTTTCCACGTCCTTCTACAGGCGGTTTATCATACATGCATTGAAGCCTGCGCCAAAACCATTATCAATATTAACCACGCTCACGCCCGAAGCACAGCTTGTTAGCATCGCCAGTAAAGCTGACACTCCCCTGAAATTTGCACCATAACCCACACTGGTGGGAACGGCTATAACAGGTTTATCCACCAGGCCACCAACAACACTGGCCAGCGCCCCTTCCATGCCTGCTATTACTATCACCACCCTGCATGCTTTTATATCCGGTAGTTTATCAAGCAGCCTGTGTATGCCGGCAACGCCGGCATCATAAATGCGCACCACACTGTTTCCCAGCAGTTCACATGTTACCGCCGCTTCTTCTGCAACAGGTATGTCGGAAGTGCCTGCAGTAATAACGGCAATGGGCGATTCAGCCTGGTCGGGCTTTCCTTTCATTATACTGATAATCCGGGCTTCTTCATGCCACTGTGCTTCCGGGGCTATTGAATGAACTGCCCGGAATTTTTCTTCACTGGCCCTGGTACCTATTACATTCTGTCCCGTTTCAGATATATGCCTGAAAATCTCCCTTACCTGTTCCTCAGTCTTTCCTTCACAGAATACTATTTCAGGAAAACCTGTCCGTATCTCACGATGATGGTCAATGCGGGCAAAACCCAGGTCACTGAAGGGAAAATATTTTAATTGTTCCAGGGTTTCATCAATATCTGTCCTTCCTTCAGAAAGGTCTTTAAGTATTTCTTTTAGTTTTTCCCTGTTCATGTTATTATTGGTTTTCTTGTTTATAGGTTCATGCTGCCGGTACGATAACCTTCCAGGTCAAGGCTGACAAATTCAATACCATGTCTTTTGAATTCCTCTACTACTTTTATCCTGGTATCGTCCTCCAGTATCCTGGTAAAATATTTTGTGCTGATCTCCAGCCGGGCAATATTCTTATGTAATCTTACCCTGGTACCCGGAAAGCCCAGTTTGTGCATAAAGCGTTCTGATTCTTCAATAAGAGTCAGTTGGCCTGTTGTGATTCTTGTATTGTAGGGTATACGGGTCAGTAAACATGCATATGCAGGCTTATCCCAGATTTCAAGTCCAAATTCCCTGAGCTGTTTTCTTATTTCCTCCTTGGTGAAACCGCTTTCAAGCAAAGGGCTGCGCACATCCAGCTCCCTGAGGGCTCTCATACCCGGCCTGTAATCTTTGGTATCATCTGCATTGCTTCCGTCAACTATAATATTAAAACCTTTATCACCGGCATATTTTTTTATTTCACCGAATAATAAGGACTTACACCGGTAACACCTGTCAGGAGGATTTAAAAGCAGGGACTTGTCAAGTGACAGCTCCAGTATCTCATGATCAATCTCCATGGACCTGCAGAATTCTTCCGCTTCCTCAACCTCCCACTGAGGTATATAAGGGGTCTTTATCGTCACTGCAGACACTTTTGCATCTGAAAACTTCTTAAGCACATATAAGAGAAAAGTGCTGTCGACACCCCCTGAAAAAGCCACAAGAATATTATCGGTGCTGACAAAGACACTGCATAACTGTTTTATTCTACCTGCTGCTTCCATGTATAACTGCAATCACATTATTATATACCTCGCTGAGGGCTAATTTGTTCTTTTCTGCTATGGCTATACATTCTGATATCTCAGGTTTTGCAGATATCAGTTTATTGTTGTAATAGGCATATTTAACTGTAACAGGCCCGTACATCGTTTCAACCTTGTTCATCTGCCTGCTTACAGTATGTTTGTCGAACCGGCTCACCCTCAGTCCCAGTGTGCTTGAATTGATCAGGAGGCTTTCTTTAAGTTTTTCTATGTCACCCTCCTGGCAAATGATACTTATTTTAATGGCCGGCCTGGACCTCTTCATAATAATATTCGTCATGAACACATCTGCTGCGCCCGCTTCAAAGAGTTTGTTCATAAGGTTTTCATACATCTCGGGATTCATGTCATCTATATTGCTTTCAATGAGATAAGCCAGGTGCCCCGTGGCTTCACGGGTGTCTGTTTCCCCAAGATAAACCCTCAGGAGGTTTGGTAGTTCAGGATTGTTTCTTTGACCAATGCCATATCCTGTCCTGTGAATTTTCATGTTAACCCGGCTTTCAAAACGGGTTCCGAGAGCACTTATTATTGCCGCCCCGGTTGGCGTTGTGGCCTCAAAATCCACCCTCCCGGTATGTACGGGTATTCCCCGGAGAATCTCCGCTGTAGCCGGGGCCGGTACAGGGAGTAAGCCATGGGCACACCTGACAAACCCGCTGCCCAGTTCAAGGGGAGAAACAATTATTTCTTTAATACCCAGGCTGACATAGCAAATGGCGGCTCCTGCTATATCAATAATGGAATCCACCGCACCCACTTCATGAAAATGAACTTTATCAACGGGGATGTCATGTACCTTTGCTTCAGCTTCCGCTACCTTCCTGAAAATTTCCAGGGCAACTGTTTTAACGGCCGGGCTCAGACTGCTATTTTCAAAAATATTTTCTATATCTGACAGGTGTCTATGCTTTTTCTCTTCTTCCTTCAGCACAACCGTTACCTTAGTACCCGTTATGCCATGACGCTGATCCTTTTCTATACGCATTTCCCAGCCCGGCAGCCTGAGTTTTCTTAATTCACCGATGAGATAATCCTTGTCCACCCCAATATCTATCATTGCACCCAGGTTCATATCACCACTTATACCGGAAAAACATTCGTAGTAGAGCGTATTCATAATTCTTTTTATTTTAAAACCACTGCTAAGATAATATTAAGCATATTAATTAAAATAATAATAAAGCTATTTTGCAGTGAAACAATTAATTTGAATATTTGTACCGGGTAAAAATATATCATGTTGGGGCGAAGAGGACCTAGTGCCCTCACCAAAAGTAATAGGGTAAGTAAGAGCCTGTATTCGAGCCCGGGATTTTTACGTAACAAGTATTCAGATTATTATAAAATATTAAAAATATGAAACGACGCGATTTTTTTATAAAATCACTGGGAGCAGGGGTTGCGGCAGGTGCTGCTTTCAGCCTGGGTGGATATAATAAGTTATGGGCATCGGGCCCTGCCGCGGCAGCTTACGACCTGGTTGCCGTTATGGGAGCTGAACCGGACGCCATGTTCGATAAGGGGATCAGTGCACTGGGAGGAATAACAAATTTCGTGAGCAAAGGCCAGACGGTGGTCATTAAGCCAAATATTGGGTGGGACCGCAGTCCTGAAATGGCAGCCAATACCAATCCCCTGCTTGTCAAGCGTATAGTTGAACACTGTATCAGGGCAGGAGCGGATAAGGTATATGTGTTTGACCATACCTGCCATAACTGGGTTAAAGCCTATAAGAATTCAGGAATAGAAAAAGCTGCAAAAGATGCAGGCGCCAGGATAGTGCCCGGCGATACGGAAAAATATTACCACGAAGTGGATATACCGGGAGCAACTGTCCTGAAAAAGACAAAGGTTCATGAACTGATTATGGAATCGGATGTGTTCATTAATGTGCCCGTTCTTAAACATCACTCGAGCACCAAGATGACTGCTGCCATGAAAAACCTTATGGGTAATGTGTGGGACAGGGGTTACTGGCATTCAAATAACCTCCACCAGTGCATAGCCGATTATGCCACTTTTGAAAAAAAACCAACACTAAATGTTATTGACTGCTACAGGGTGATGATGAGGAACGGTCCACAGGGAGTATCGGTCAGCGATTCAGTGGAGATGAAAGCACAGATAATATCTGTCGATATGCTGGCTGCAGATATGGCAGCTGCCAGCATGATAAAGATGAGCCCCGAGCAGATAGATTATATCCCCCTGGCCAGCAAGAAGGGCATAGGGAGAATGGATC
>JAZBOI010000186.1:0-2751 GCA_036351095.1 Bacteroidales bacterium
AAGCGATGAAGCTTAAAGGTATGAAAACCAGCCTGGAATCAAGTGGTGGAAGAAAGCGATCAAATTTAAGTTATGAAGCTATGCTTCCCGCCCTGCACATCAAGCCTCTGCAAAGGGAACTGATCCGGGCTATGGACCATCATCATTCAAGTATGACCTTCTGGTTTTTTGGGTATTTCACCGTATAGGTCAGTATGAAATCCTTTGAGCTTCCGGCAGCTATGTTGGCCTTCCATTTTATTTCCCCGCTCACCTCATTCACTATTCCACCGGAAAGCTCGGTTGCTTCAACTTCGATGTCCTTGTTCTGGGAGACCGGCAACTGGTCGTATACAAGGATATCTATGTCAGATGGTTTATTGTTTCTTATGCTTATCTCAAATGACCGTGTTTCAATGCGATTGCTTCCCAGTGTTCTGACAACAGTGTATTCCTTTCGACTTTCCCTCTTCACCGTGATATTGTTATCCCTGCCCAGTGAGACTTCAAGTGTATCGGATATCTGTCCCGTATTTAACGAGGTGTTGCCTGTAAAGGTATTGCCGAAATATATATTGGCCTCGCCGTTCAGCAGGTTTAATGATTCCCAGTCGGGTATATAAGCCGTGAGGAAAGCTTCCTCCCGCAATTTGGGTACGCTGACATAGCTGTAATGAGCTTCGGTTGCTAACTGCTGTAATTCAATCGTGTTTATCTTGCCGTCGGACCTGATGTTTTGCGCTATGTCGACCTCAAAGGAAAAACTAGTCTGTGATGTTACAATGTTGACGGGAGGCCCTGCTGCTGCAGTCATTGGAATGTCATCCTCAAAAAGCATTTCCTCATCGGCCTTAATTTTCTGCTCTTGCGGCCGGGCTGCGCTTCTCGCTGATTTATAGTCATATATTACGGGCGGCGAATAAAAATTAAGGTACCATGGCATCAGTTGCGGTATATCACCCAGAGCTGAGGGACTGGCTGTTGAGAAACTGAATTTTACATTCTCCCAGTCTCTGCCCGTATTCTGGTATACATTTGCCTTGTAAGAGATCAGCACATCACTGGAGATATCGTCAACACGGATATCATAGGAAGGGTACCACCCTGCCTTGGTGACCAGGTAACTGAGCTTTAATTTTCCCCTGCATGCCGATGGCGCCGAAACCGAGACCATTAATTCGGAGCTTGGCATTCTCGATTCACGTAGGCTATGGTTTAACTGGTTTTCAATGGCCTGTTTTTCTTCTTCGTAATCCCTTATTTTCCTGTTTTTTTGAACTATGCCTTTTCTGATTGATTCAATGGATGATGTATAGAGCTCGCTGATATTCTTTAGTTCAGTGGCATTTATACTTTCATTTTTACCCGTAACAACCCTGTTTGCGACAAGGAAATTTTCTTTTTCCCTCAATATTTCTATTTCAGTCCTTTCATCTTCAATCATAATATTCAGTTCCCTCACACGGGCGCGTAGTTTCTTCACTTCTTCAGATTCCTCTGTTGGCTCAAGATAGTTCATCCGGGGGTTAACGGCTATTATCATAAATTCTCCCTGTCCGCTCACCTGCATACTTGATGCATCGGTAGCGGGGGATAAGCCTGCTATTCTCAGAAGCGTTTTGCCTTTTTCCAGGTTAAGCGTGGCTTCCCTGGTGATCTGGGCCCTGTCAGGAAAGACAGTCACAGCACTGATTTTTGAATCGACACTCACATATTCCTGGGCGATTAATGTCATACTCACCAGCAGAAGGGTTAAGAAAGGTATTATTGTTTTCATTCGTTTAAAATTTTTTCAGTAATGCAAGGTAGTCAAAAAAACATATTAATTCATTACCGGACCATTCATGAATGCAGAGGGAGCTTTCGGGAATATTTGCAAGAAAATTAATCTCCTAACAGATCTTTTACTGGTTTGATTACGGGGCAAGGTTTTATGATCCTTTTTTCCTGGTATCACCAGCTGCGGATCATGGAGATTGGGTTTACCTGTCAGCCTCTTATTATATCCCGCCCGAAGGGAGAAAGGGCTATTGCTGCCAGCTTGAAATGCTGCATGCCGAAAGGGATGCCGATTATTGTAATGGATAATAATAATCCGAACAGGGCATGGGTAAGGGCAATTACCAGTCCGCCCAACAGGAGCCATAGTATGTTCATGAGTATATAAAGGCATCCCGAGGCCCTCACATCAACTCTTGTCTGGTTGCCAAAAGGCCAGAGGGCAAAGACACCAAGCTTTAATGTCTGAACACCAAAGGGTATTCCAATGATGGTGATCATAAGAGCAATACTGGCGATAAAGTACTCAACCGCTATTATTATACCCCCGAAAAGGAGCCAGATAATATTTCCCAGTAAGTTCATATGATAAAGATAATAGTATTTTGTTGATTGCACCTGCCGGAACGGTCTCAAAAAGGCAGGACCAGGACCAGATACAATAAAGCATTTCATTATCGCACCTGCCGGAACGGTCTCAAGAAGGCCAGTGCCGGGCCCGGATGCACAAGCATTTAACTTTCGCACCTGCCGGATCGGTCTTAAGCAGGCAGGGGAGTCATTAAGGCAATTCACCAATACACCTGCAGTAGCAGACTTAATGAGACCGGGAACCAGCCTTGGTCCCCTTCTATTCTTTCACCCCCTTTTCTTCTGTAACATCGTATAATTTTGTATTTTTGTTGATTCTTTATCCGTATTAAACAGTATTAAAGGAACAATATGTGAATCCTAACTGTTAACTTAAGAGGGCGGTAATGAATCAAATTGACC
>JAZBOI010000187.1:0-2565 GCA_036351095.1 Bacteroidales bacterium
GTATACCTTGCTGAGGCATTTAAAGCAGGAAGAAAACCATTCATACAGATTAATTTTTAATTCTATGGCGTATATAAACTTTGACAAAACCATGCTTGTTAATCTTGAGTATTCCCTTGGTATGGAGATTCTCAGGACCAGCAGGTCAGGATCATATTCATCGACTACCATTGTTGGCTGTAACACCAGGAAATACCATGGATTACTGATTTGCCCCGTTGACAATTTCAAAGGAGAGAGGTATGTACTCCTTTCCTCTCTTGATGTATCAGTCGTGGAAGGAAACAAGGTGTTTAACCTGGGCATTCATAAATTTGCCGGTGACCATTTCAGTCCGAAAGGGCATAAATATCTGAAAGACTTCACCACAGAGCTCATTCCATCGATGACTTATGAGGTGGGTACGGTTAAACTCAGGCAGGAAAGATTATTATCAGACAGGAGTGATCAGCTGATGATACGCTACACCATTGAGGATGCACAGCAGCCCGTTACCTTACAGTTCAGGCCGCTGCTTGCATTCAGAAAGATACATGAACTGACAATGTCCAACCTGAGTGCCAACACCAGGATCAATTATATCGATAATGGCATCAGGATAAGGCTTTATGAAGGCTTCCCCTTTCTGCACATGCAGTTTTCTAAGAAGCCTGAATTTGTTAAAGTCCCTGACTGGATTTACGGAGTGGAATATATCGAAGAGCAGAAGAGAGGTTACGACTATAAGGAGGATCTTTTCAAGCCAGGCTATTTTGAACTGAAAATGGAAAAGGGCGAAAGCATTGTTTTTTCAGCTTCCACAGAGGAGCTTAATCCCCTTGGTTTAAAAGCAAGGTTTTCCAATGTATTAAGAACCAAAGTGCCCCGCGACAGTTTCCGTAATTGCCTCCTCAACGCTGCTCAGCAATTCATTGTTAAAAGGGGCGGCCGTACTGATATAATAGCCGGTTACCACTGGTTCGGGTCGTGGGGCAGGGATACTTTCATTTCTCTCCCGGGGCTGACCCTCAGCAGGGGCGACCTGAGGACCTGCCGTGAAGTACTTGATACACAGACAGGCAAGATGAAGGAAGGTTTGTTCCCGAATATGGGAGAGGAAGGGGATTATGCCTTTAATTCGGTTGATGCACCCCTTTGGTTTATATGGGCTGTACAACAATATGTAAATGCAGGAGGCAGGGATGGATGGACAAGGTATGGGGAGGCCGTTCTCCAGGTTATCAATGCTTACATAAAAGGCACATCATTTAACATAGGCATGCGTGATAACGGGCTTATTTATGCAGGACAGGAAGGCAAAGCTCTTACCTGGATGGATGCTGTCACCTCGGATGGACCGGTAACACCGCGCACGGGTTATAATGTTGAAATTAATGCTCTCTGGTACAATGCACTTTGTTTCGCACAGGGGAACAGCAGGAAGATAAAGGATAAGCAACTGCAACAAAGCATAAATGAACTGCCCGGGAAAGTGAAATCCAGTTTCCTGGAATATTTCTGGGATGAAGGGAGGGCTTACCCTGCAGATTATGTGGAAGAGGATGGCACCAGGAATATGTTTGTAAGACCAAATATGATCATTGCCGCATCACTGGAACATAGCATGCTGGAGAAGGACATGATAAAGAAAATACTCGATATTGCCGAGAGTGAACTGTTAACACCCCGGGGTTTGCGTACCCTGTCACCCAAGAATCCTCATTACAAGGGAGTATACAGGGGAACGCAGGATGAGCGGGATGCCGCCTATCACCAGGGGACCATCTGGCCGTGGCTCATAGGCCCCTTTGCAGAAGCATACCTCCGCCTTTACGGTGACAGGGGTGTAAAGAGGATAAGCAGTTTATTAAAGGAATTCGAGGAGGTGATGGATGAACACGGGGTAAGTACTATTTCTGAAGTGTACGATGGTAATCCTCCACACATGCCTGGTGGAGCAATTTCCCAGGCATGGAGTGTTGCAGAGATTTTAAGGATAATGGACCTTATTGACCAGATAAGTATGAAAAAAAAAGTTGAAGGATGAAAGTATTAATGTTCGGCTGGGAATTTCCGCCTCATATAAGCGGTGGTCTCGGAACAGCAAGCTATGGGCTGACAAGGGGCATGGCTTCGATACCTGACGTGGACATCCTGTTTGTTGTTCCCAGGGCATACGGCGATGAGGATCAGAGCGGGATGCAACTTATAGGAGCAAATAATGTGCAGGTTGCATATAAGAAGGTTTTTTACAGGGGTGAATCCAGAACCTTCGATAAAATAGAGGTAGAATCAAAGATAGTACCCTATACTGATCCTGAAGATTTCTGGAAAATGACCAGGGAAAAAGTAAAGAGCAGCAGGCTGTTTGTGGAGGCTGATGATAAGGGCAGGCTTAAATTCACGGGCAGCTACGGTGCTGACCTGATAGCGGAGATAGAAAAATACGCCCTGGTGGCATCGGTTATTGCAGATGAAAACCAGTTCGATATTATTCATGCTCATGACTGGCTGGCTTACCCGGCCGGGATAGCAGCAAAAATGACTTCGGGAAAGCCCCTGGTTATACATGTCCATGCGACTGAC
>JAZBOI010000188.1:0-5537 GCA_036351095.1 Bacteroidales bacterium
ATTGCTTTGCCGGCACCGGGTATCATTGACATAAGGTCTTTGACATTACCCATTTTCTTGATCTGCTTAATCTGGGAGATAAAGTCATTAAAATCGAACTGGTTTTTGGCAATTTTCTTTTTCATCAGGGCAGCCTCACGTTCGTCGTACTGTTCCTGTGCTTTTTCAACAAGTGATACTATATCGCCCATTCCCAGTATCCTGTCGGCCATCCTGTCGGGGTAAAAAAGCTCGATAGCGTCCAGTTTTTCACCCGATCCTATAAATTTTATCGGCTTATTAACCACGCCTTTTATTGACAGTGCGGCCCCTCCCCTGGTGTCGCCATCCAGCTTTGTCAATACAACCCCGTCAAAATCAAGTCGCTCATTAAACTCTTTGGCTGTATTTACAGCATCCTGTCCTGTCATTGCATCCACCACGAACAATATTTCATGCGGGTCAACTGCCTGCTTGACCGAGGCTATCTCATCCATCATCTGCTGGTCAATAGCCAGGCGCCCGGCCGTATCTATGATCAGAAGGTCGATTCCCGAGTTTTTAGCTTCCCTGACTGCCCTCTTAACTATTTTTACCGGGTCCTGGTTACCTTCCTCAGTATACACCGGCACACTAATCTGTTCTCCCAGCACTTTAAGCTGTTCAATAGCGGCCGGCCTGTAAACGTCGCCAGCCACCATCATTGGGTTTTTACCGTTCTTGCTTTTAAGCAGGCGTGCCAGCTTGGCACAGAAAGTGGTCTTACCCGAACCCTGTAATCCGGCCACCAGGATGATACATGGGTTACCTTTAAGGTTAATATCAGCTTTCTCTCCACCCATAAGGCCGGCCAGCTCATCATGAACGATTTTAACCATCATCTGTGATGGTTTAACGGCATTGAGCACATTCTGTCCCAGTGCCTTCTCCTTTACGGTATCGGTAAAAGTCTTGGCTATTTTATAGTTAACATCGGCATCCAGCAGGGCACGCCGAACATCCTTCAGGGTTTCCGCAATATTGATCTCGGTTATCCTTCCCTGCCCCTTGAGCATTTGAAATGATCTCTCCAGCCTGTCAGTTAAATTTTCAAACATCACTCTTTATCTTTCTATACACTAAACTACTTCAAATATATCAATAATATTACATTCTATCAGGCATCTCGATGCCCAGCAGGTTCATTGAACTGCAGATTATCTTACCGGTATATTCCGATAATGCTATCCTGAAGTTTCTCAGTTCCGGCACTTTCTCTCCAAGGATGGTATAATCATGGTAAAACTGGTTAAATTCCCTTGCCAGGTCATATGCATAATTTGCGATAACAGAAGGATTCAGTAAAGCTGCAGCCTCGCTGACAACATCTTTATACTGTCTCAGAAGTTTTACCAGTTCTGTCTCTTTCTCATTTATTATTACGTCAGAGTCGATATCCTCTACTGTATAGCCTTTCTCTTCTGCCAGCCTCATCAGCGAACGGATCCTTGCATAGGTATACTGGATAAAAGGGCCCGTACGGCCGTTAAAGTCGATAGATTCCCTCGGGTTAAACATCATATTCTTTCGCGGGTCGACCTTGAGAATAAAATATTTCAGTGCAGCCATTCCGATCTTCCGGTGTATTTTGCTTTTTTCTTCATCCCCGTAATCATGCAGCTTGCCAAGCTCATCCGACATCTCCCGTGCGGTGATAATCATGGTATCGATAAGATCATCCGCATCCACAACCTTTCCTTCCCTTGATTTCATTTTTCCTTCGGGCAGGTTTACCATGCCATAGGAAAAATGATGAATACCACCGGCCCACTCATAGCCCAGTTTTTCAAGTATTAATTTCAGTACCTGGAAATGATAATTCTGCTCATTACCAACAACGTAGTATTGCCGGTCAAATTTAAAGTCTTTATATCTCTGCACTGCGGTGCCCAGGTCCTGGGTAATATAGACAGCCGTACCATCAGCTCTCAGCAGTAATTTCTCATCCAGGCTGTCAGATGCCAGGTTTACCCATACCGATCCGTCCTCTTTCCTGTAGAATATGCCCTTTTCAAGACCTTCCATCACAATCTCCCGACCGGGCTTATAGGTATCCGACTCGTAATATATCCTGTCAAAATCAACCCCGAGGGCTTCATATGTGAGGTCAAAACCCTCGTACACCCAGCCATTCATCCTCTTCCATAGCTCAACCGTATCACTGTCGCCCGCTTCCCATTTCCTTAACATTTGCCTTGCCCCTGCCATCAGTTCTGAGCGCCCGGATGCTTCCCCGGCGCTGAGACCTTCAGACATGAGTTCACTTATTTCCTTTTTATAGGCCTTTTCAAACTCAACATAGTATTTTCCAACAAAATGGTCACCCTTCATCCCTGTATCGGATGGAGTTTTTCCCTCGCCGAAGAGTTGCCATGCCAGCATTGATTTACATATGTGTATACCCCTGTCGTTAACAATATTGGTTTTATAAACCCTGTGGCCGCATGCACTAAGAATCCGTGCAAGGGAGAAACCCAGCAGGTTATTTCTTATATGCCCCAGGTGCAAAGGCTTGTTGGTATTGGGTGATGAATATTCAATAAGGATGGTTTTGCCCTGGCTGCTGTCGAATCTGCTTACTGCCCTGTCGGCCCATAAGCTGATAAATTCATCAAGCCATGCTGCGTGGCTGACCTTCATATTCAGAAAGCCCTTTATCACATTATAGGAGATTATCCCTGGGTTGGAATTAATTATGTAATTGCCAAGCTCACCGGCAGTATCTTCAGGTGATTTGCCGGAGTATCTGAGCAGTGGAAAAACCACCAGTGTAATATCCCCTTCAAACTCTTTCCTGGTGGGTTGAATCTGCACATCTGCAACATCAATATCATGACCGTACAATTCGGCCATTGCATCAACTATGTTCTTTTCCACCAGCTTTTCCATCTCAATGACTGTTATCAGCGAGCAAAGATAATACATTTTAGCTTACTCATTCCTGAAATATATGTGCCCCGGAAATTGCAGTTTATACCAAAGGCTGTTTCTATTTGACAGACGGCACATATTTTTTGACGAACAGTAAGGGCTGTAATAAAAAAAAGAAATAATTTTGAAACAAACCAACTAATTTTTCGTTGAGACAGACAAGATGAAGATTACTAAGCTACACATTCCAGAATCCGCAAATTCGCCAGAAATTGATTTTGATCCTGAAGAAGGCATGCTTGTCCTCAAAGGCAAATCCATTCCGGAAAACGCGACCAAGCTTTATGAACCAATTATTGAATGGCTGAAGGAATACATTAAGCACCCTCCCGAAAAAACCTATCTTCATTTTAATTTAAGTTATTTCAACACTGCCTCATCTATATGGATGGCACGAATGGTGAAAGTCCTGTCCAAAATAGACGACCGCGAAAAACTTCTTACAATAAATATTTACTTTCATATCGAGGAATATGACGAGATGGATGACGAAGACATGCAGGATGCCATTTCCATGATCCTGAAAGTCATCAACGATGCAACCGTCAGCCTGGGTACCAAAATTTTAGGAATTGATGATGACGGTACCATTCTTAAAGAAAGACTTATTCTTCTCTGATAAAAATCCTTAAGTCCCTTTTGATAAATACATCGAAGAATCTTCATTTTCTCCTTCTCTTTGCTTAATTTTATTATCCCTTATTATTTTAATAACCGATGAAAACCATTTATGGATTTCTGATAATGATATTTATGACCATGAATATTTTTGGCCAGGCGCAGGAGCATGACAGGGACCCTGTAGTTGCAGGATCTTTCTACCCGGCGGGAAAAGCAGAATTGAAGAGGCAGCTTGAGCACTATTTCAGGGATGCTGCTGGCAAAGCTTCCCCGGGTCCCGGTTCGGACGGGAGGGTCAGGGCCATCATTTCACCGCATGCAGGCTACGTATTCTCCGGCACGGTAGCTGCTTCCGCTGTGGGATGCATAGCTCCCGGTTCGCGCTATGAAAATATCTTCCTGATTGGTTCCAGTCACAGGGTCTCGTTTACCGGTGCGTCAGTCTATACTGACGGTAATTACAGGACACCGCTGGGGACAGTGAAAGTAAATACAGGGCTGGCAAAAGCGCTTACGGAGAGCTCTGATTTTTTTTCTTTCAGAAGATCAGCGCACACCGGTGAACACAGCCTGGAAGTGCAGCTGCCTTTCCTGCAATATCACCTTGGCAATGATATACAGATTGTACCAATCATCATTGGCACACAGAACAGCAAGATATGCGGGGAACTGGCGGAAGCACTCTTACCCTATTTCACAGGTGACAACCTCTTTGTCATCAGCAGTGACTTCAGTCATTATCCGTCATTTGAAGATGCATTAAAGATAGACAAGCTTACTGCAGAGGCCCTGATGACAGGAGATCCTGGCGGCTTCCTTGAAACACTGAGAAAAAACTCGGATATGAAAATAAAGGGTCTGGCCACAAGCATGTGCGGATGGACATCCGGGCTTGTCCTCCTCCACCTTGCAAAGAAAGAGCCGGGCCTGGAATTCATGCATATCCTGTATGAGAATTCAGGGCACAGCAATATGGGAGATAAATCCGGCGTGGTTGGTTATCATTCACTCGCCCTGGTAGAAAAAAACCGGTCCGCAGAGGGGAGAAATGGAAAGAGCCATAACGGTTACAAAAAGGCCGGAGGTAGCAATCCCGGCAACGATGAGGCTGGAGGTAAGCATAAGGACAACTATGAAGCCGGAGAGAACAATTCCACCGGGGACATGCTGGATTTCAGTATCAGCCATCAGGATCAAATAAGTCTTATCGAAATAGCCCGGCAATCAATATGGTCTCACCTGCACAAGGAAAAATCCACTGACTACGGCAAAAAAGAGTTATCACCTGCCCTTCTGAGTGAACTGGGAGCCTTTGTGACGCTTAACATCGACGGGCAGTTAAGAGGCTGCATAGGTTGCTTCATGCCTTCCGCACCCCTCTACAAAACGGTGGGATCAATGGCCCGTGAGGCAGCATTCATGGATCCCCGCTTCAGCCCCCTTAGCAGGGACGAATTTGAAAAAATAAATATTGAAATATCAGTCCTTAGTCCGCTCAGGAAGATTAGCAATATAGAAGAAATAACACTGGGAAAGCATGGTGTATACATTAAGAAAGGCACCCGTTCCGGGACCTTTCTTCCCCAGGTTGCAGATAGCAGGGACTGGACCCTGAACGATTTTCTCGGGCATATATCGCGTGATAAGGCAGGTCTGGGGTGGACAGGCTGGAAAGATGCGGAAATTTATGTTTACGAAGCCTTTGTTTTCGGGGAGGAATAAAATTTTATGTATCATGTCATAATAACAGGCCTTATTTCGCTGATACTGTATTTGCTTACCCTGGCAGGATCCAGATCAGGCATTATTACAAGGAGGGATCATATGGCCTTCTGGAATATCATCCTCTTTCTCACCTTTGTTATTGTAGCCGGGGCAGGCATTTTTCTGGCACTTCAATCCAATTATCAGTGGAATATCGCCGGCGTGGAGAAGATACTACAGTGGCATGTCAATTTTGGGGTCGC
>JAZBOI010000189.1:0-14430 GCA_036351095.1 Bacteroidales bacterium
CTTGTTTTATATGACTCAATCCAGTTATTGATAATAAAAAATGGAAACCTGTCCTGCACCTTGGGCGGTAATATATCGTAATTATTTACCATGGCCCGGTAAAACTGGTATGTGATACTTTCTATGGGACGGCGGGAGAATGTATCCCATTCCTTTGTAAGATAGTGATCATAAAGTATGTCAATAACAACACCGGCATATTTATGGTATTTTTTTGTGAAAAGTATCTTACTGCGGTGAACAACCGGGTGTTTATCCGTAAAATCATCTATATGCCTGTGCAGTATTATTCCTTTTTTTATCAGTTCGGGATATTTGAGATAATCGCGACCTTTAACATAATCTCCTATGTAATTGCCTATAATTATCTCATCAGAATCACCTGAGAGATATATATGGGCAAGCACATTCATTACCTGGTTTTATTTATTGTT
Source organism: Bacteroidales bacterium (assembly GCA_036351095.1). GTDB lineage: Bacteria > Bacteroidota > Bacteroidia > Bacteroidales > VadinHA17 > UBA9300. The sequence goes on from JAZBOI010000189.1 coordinate 435, forward strand.
ATTTTTCTTTGAAAATAATTATTCGGGCAAAAAGACAAAAACATTTTCTTTAACATATTTCCGGGTTAGCACAATAAGTATACCAAAGTTCAGCATACCAGTCTTTTGGCCTTAATTACCATCTTTCATAAAAATATACTCAAATATAAGGAAATTAACCAGTTAAATTATAAATTTGGGGGTTCATTTTCATGGGCCTTTCTATTTTTTAATATTAATAAAATCAAAATATTATGAAAAAAAATGTAATCATAATTGGTGCCGCGGGCAGAGATTTTCATAATTTCAATACTTACTACCGCGATAACGAAGATTATAATGTTGTTGCCTTTACTGCAGCCCAGATTCCCGATATTGAAGGAAGGAAATATCCTTCAGAGCTGGCAGGAAAACTTTATCCCGATGGCATTCCCATTTATGCTGAAGAAGAACTTCCAACCCTGATAGAAAAGCTCGATGTTGATGATTGTGCCTTCTCATACAGTGATGTGACCTATAACAAGGTGATGTCGGTTAGTGCCATCGTTAATGCAGCGGGCGCAAATTTTGTTCTTCTGGGCCCCGGTGATACTATGGTAGAAAGCACCAAACCGCTGATTGCCGTCGGCGCAATACGTACCGGATGTGGCAAGAGCCAGACTTCAAGGAGAGTTATCGAATTGTTGATGGAGAAAGGTCTTAAGGTTGTTGCTGTGAGGCACCCGATGCCCTATGGCGATCTGAACGCACAGAGGGTCCAGCGTTTTGCCGAGGTAAGCGACCTGGAGAAGCATAAGTGCACAATTGAAGAAATGGAAGAATATGAACCTCATGTGGTACGTGGCAATGTTATTTATGCCGGTGTCGATTATGAGGCTATCCTCAGGGAAGCGGAAAAAGATCCGAAAGGCTGTGATGTCATCCTCTGGGATGGTGGTAATAATGATTTTCCTTTTTACAGGCCTGATCTTACCATTACAGTAACAGACCCCCACAGGGCCGGTCATGAGTTGAGATATTATCCCGGCGAGGTAACACTGAGACTGGCTGACGTAGTAGTGATTAACAAGATGGACAGCTCTGCACCCGAGGATATTAATACTGTGAGGGAGAGCATACAGAAGGTGGCTCCCAATGCAATAGTCATTGACGGGGCTTCTCCCATTAAAGTGGATGATCCTTCAGTTATAAAAGGAAAAAAGGTGCTGGTTGTTGAAGACGGACCAACACTGACACATGGTGAGATGAAAATTGGTGCAGGAGTGGTGGCAGCACAAAAATTCGGTGCAGCCTCACTTGTTGACCCAAGACCCTATACAGTGGGCAAAATGACAGAGACTTTTGAAATATATCCCAATATAGGGACCCTTCTTCCTGCCATGGGTTATGGTGAGCAGCAGCTAAAAGACCTGGAAACGACCATCAATAATACCGAATGTGATTCAGTTGTTATTGGGACACCCATCGACCTTAACAGGATCATTAACATTAAAAAACCCAACACAAGGGTTTATTATGACCTCCAGGAGATAGGCCATCCAAACCTTACTGAAGTTATTGATGATTTTGTGAAGAAGCATAATCTTTAGCAGACTTTGCTTTTATTGCGGCCGGCATATGGCTGCTTGATAATAATGGGGCTGTCCGGGAAATGAAGGACAGCCCCATTATAATTCAGGGGAGAACACCTTTTTAACCTTTTTATGCCTGGTCCTGGGCTTTCCCCAGGAGCCTGAACATATTGCTCTTATATGCCTCCACCCCCGGCTGGTCAAAGGGATTTACACCCAGCATATATCCACTGAGGGCACAGCTTATCTCAAAGAAATACAGGAGCTGTCCCAGGTAGCGTTCATTAATTGCGGGCAGGGTGATTTTTATTACCGGTACACCACCGAAAACATGGGCCATTATGGTACCTTCCTCTGCCCTGGCATTAATCTCCGAAAGTCTCTTCCCGGCCAGGTAGTTGAAATTATCCAGGTTATCTTCATCAGCAGGTATGAGCACTTCAGCATTTGTCGATTCTACTGAGAGGACGGTTTCGAAGAGTATCCTGCTGCCATCCTGTATATACTGGCCAAGTGAGTGAAGGTCGGTTGTAAAATCTGCTGAAGCAGGAAATATACCTTTCCCGTCCTTACCCTCACTTTCACCGAAAAGTTGTTTCCACCATTCAGCAAGGTAATGCAGTGCGGGTTCGTAATTTGCAAGCAGTTCTATGTATTTTCCCTTTTCGTAAAGAAGGTTTCGTATTGAGGCATAAATAATGGCAGGGTTTGTTTCGGTGTTACTGTTATCCCTGGTTTCCGCTGCCATCTCTGAAAAGCCTTTGATGAAATCCCTTATATCATAGCCGGCTACGGCTATGGGTAAGAGTCCTGCAGGTGTCAGCACTGAATACCTGCCTCCCACATCATCAGGAATGATGAAAGATGCATAAGCTTCTTTGTCGGCCATCTCACGGAGGGCTCCACTGTCGGAGTCGGTAATGGCAATGATATGCCTGTTTATCTTCTCACCTCCCATATTTTCTTCGAGCTGCTTCCTTAGTAAGCGGAAAGCAATGGCAGGTTCCGTAGTGGTACCTGATTTGGAGATCACAATAATATTAAAAATCTTCCCGGAGAGATAGTCCAGTAGCCTGGAATGATAATTTTCACTTAGGTTCTGGCCGGCAAAAAGCACTTTATGATCCCCGGCTTCTTTATTATGATGCAGGCTGGCACCAAGTGCTTCAATTATTGCTTTTGACCCCAGGTATGAACCTCCTATACCTGTGACCACAGTAATATCTGCCATGGCTCTCAATTCCCGTGCTGTTTTGTTTAATTGTTCCACATGGTCGAGTGCTTTTTCAGGAAGATCGAGCCATCCCGTGAAGTTATTTCCTTCACCGCTCCTGCTTAAAAGAGCCTCAAAATGTATGTTAGAGGCTTCAGCTTTTTTACTTATGTCCCTGGCTGTTAGAAAGCTCAGGCAGTTTGAGTAATCAATACTAACATTCATGATTTTTATTTTAATATTTCTGTCAGTTTCCTGAATTCAGGCACTGGATCGGCTTTATGATATAGTATCCTGTGGACGGTATCGGCTATGGGCAGGTCCACTTTTAATTTTTGATTTATTGCATTTATACAATCTGAGGAATAATATCCTTCAGCAACCATCTCCATCTCCATCATTGTATATTTTACCGAATAACCTCTCCCGATCATATTGCCGAACATCCGGTTTCGGCTGAATTTAGAATATGCAGTCACCAGCAGGTCGCCCAGGTAAGGCGAGCTGTTGAAATCGCGGTCGTTCATGTAGACAGCTTTGATGAACCTCTTCATCTCATTTGCCGAGTTTGACAGCAGTACGGCAAGAAAATTATCCCCGTAACCCAGTCCGTCTGCCATCCCCGCAGCAATAGCATAAATATTTTTAATCACCGCGGCATACTCGGTCCCGGTTATATCATCTGAGATTATTGTTTTAAGATAATGATTTTTCAGGAGCCCTGATATTTTTTCCGCTGCTGACCGGTTAGGAGAGGCAAGGGTAAGGTAGGTTAATTTTTCCATGGCGATCTCTTCCGAATGGGTGGGGCCGGTCAGTATAACCATATTTTTTAAAGGTACATCCAGTTTCTTATGAAAATAGTCGCCAACGATATAATTATCTTCGGGCACAATACCTTTAATTGCTGAACAAACCATTTTTCCCGATATATCAGTACGCAGCCCGGCAAGGCTTTTTTTCAGGTAAGCAGAAGGTATGACGAAGATCAGTATGTCGGCCATCCCTGCTGCCTTATTGATGTTGGTGGTCATCAGCAGTTTACTGTTGTCGAGTACAACCGTGCTGAGATATTTTGGGTTATGGTTATAAGTGGCAACATGATCGATTATTGCCTTTTCACGTATATACCAGGCTATCTTTTCAGCATTCGGACTTAATAATTTCACCAGTGCCGTGGCCCAGCTGCCGGAGCCCAGTACCGCTACTTCCGCCTGTGTTCTCCCCATAGATAATAATTTGCATAAAGGTAATCATTGCATATAAAAACAAATAACAGGGGCACAAATTTTTGTGCCCCTGCCTGAATAACTAATTGTACTAATATATATAGATTGAAGCTTGCCTGGACTATCTGAAGCTTATTTTTTTACCACGCTGCCAGCGCTTGATGAGCGTGCGTCAACAAATTCAGGGTTCCCGTAATAATAAATATCACCTGCACTGCTGGCCCTTGCTTTCAGTCGCTCTGTAACAGTTAACCTTATATCGCCTGCGCTTGATGAAGACAGTTCAGCCTCCCGTGTTTCAAGCTCATATGCCTTGACATCACCGGCGCTGCTTGTAGAGGCTTCAACAAAATCAGCCTTTCCCTTCAGAATTATATCTCCCGCACTGCTCGTTTTGAGAGTTAAAGAATTGGCATAAACCTCAATTTTAACATCTCCTGAACTGCTGGCAGATATTTTTATATCATCACCCCTGATGGGAGTTTCCCCGATAACATCACCTGCACTCGAGGCGGAGATGTAATCAACTTCCTTCATTGTGACATACACCCTTAACCTTTCAGCCCTCCGTATGCTTACATCGTCAACATAGACGCGGAGGATACCATTTTTTACCTCCGTAACAATATATTCAAGCAGGTTTTCATCGGCTTCTGCTACGATACGGTGATCCTGTCCCTGGCTCAGGTACACATCAACGGACGAACTGGTGGATACACCCCTGAATTCGCCAGCTTTTCTCTCTTCCTTCTGTACATTACCGTCACCGGTAACCCTGTTTCTCCACTGGGCATCGGCGCAGGATATTGTCACCAGGGCGAGAGTGGCAATCATTAATAATTTCAGGTTTTTCATTTGTTTAATACTTTTTTGTTTGACTTGTTTGTCATAAAGACTCTGAAATAAGTATGATGATGCATGGAAGGAGTAATTTTATTACGGTTGAACATGAACCCTCACAGGCTGCAAAAAGAAGGGCCGCCCCAGGATTTAAGGCAGCCCACTTCTTTGATTGTTTTTTAGACCCTGGTCTACAGGCTCAGTGCTTTTTCAAACCTTTTGTTTACCTCGTCCCAGTTAATTACATTCCAGAAAGCTGATATATAATCAGGCCTTTTATTCTGGTATTTAAGATAGTAAGCGTGCTCCCACACATCAAGGGCCAGCAATGGTGTGCCCCTAAGTTCAGCAACATCCATAAGCGGGTTGTCCTGATTTGGTGTACTGCCTACAAAAAGTTTCTTTTTGGCGTCCATAACAAGCCATGCCCATCCGCTGCCAAAGCGTGTCGCCGCAGCCTTATCAAATTCTTCACGGAATTTTTCCCATGAACCGAAATTATCATCAATGGCTTTCTTCAGGCCGGATGAGGGCTCGGTTTTATCGGGACTCATATTATTCCAGAAAAGTGTATGGTTATAATAACCACCGCCATTATTCCTTATTGCCGTTGAAAGCTTTGATACCTTTGAGAATACCTGTGACAGGGGCGTTGATTCATGGTCGCTGCCTTCTATAGCAGCCAGGTACTTGTTATAGTAGCCCCTGTGATGCCTGTCATAATGGATCTCCATGGTCATGCTGTCAATATATGGTTCGAGGGCATCATATGCATAAGGCAGCTCAGGGAATTCATGGCCCTTAAAATTGCCATTTTCATCTATTGAAAAATCAAATACACTGTTAGCCAGCAGGTCTGCCGGTATGGCCATTGCTACGGCTCCCAGTCCAACTGTGCTTAAAAATTTTCTTCTTTCCATAGTAACTAGTTTTTATTTTACTAACAATCTAAAGGAAAGAATGTTTAGAAAAAGTAAGCTGCAAACAGGGTAAAGAGTACGCTAAAAAGTCCTTAATAGCTTAGTATTTGAATTGATTAATTGTATTTTATGCAGTTTTATGCTCCACATGTAGGTCATAAAATGAATATAAAATATAGATAATATGGATGATTTATATAACTTGACATGTGAAATTATGCGAAGGCATTGGCTACGCCGGGCTCGCAGGCCCGGTTGGCTGCGCCGGGCTAACAGGTCCGGCTGGCTACGCTGAGATGACAGGCCCGGTTGGTTATGCTGAGCTCGCAGGCCCGGTTCCCCGCAGCTTGCTGCGAGGAGGGTCAGATCAGGTTTAAAAATATAAGAGATGAAGAAATCAGAGTTGTTACGTTCCACGCTCGGAGACATACCCAGGCTGGAGATGTCATTATTACCCACACCCCTGCACCGGTTAAATAACTTAAGTGCAAAACTGGCTGTTGATCTGTACTGCAAGAGGGACGATCTTACTGCTTTTGCTTTTGGCGGGAACAAGACCAGGAAACTGGATTATCTTGTAATGGATGCCCTTGTCACCGGCTACGATTCACTTATTACATTTGGTGCGGTGCAGTCGAACTGGTGCAGGATGACAGCTACTGCAGGCAGGGTAAACGGCATGGATGTTTTTCTTGTTCTGTCTGGTGAAAAGCCCGGGAAGGAGACGGCAAACCTTTTACTGGACCGCCTGGCAGGAGCAGATATCAGTTTTACTGCAAGCAGTGAGAGAGATGAGATAATAAGGGAGGTGAACGCAAAAATACTGGAGCTCGAGCACCTGGGCAGAAAACCTTATTATATGCCCGTGGGAGGGTCTGTGGCACGGGGATCGCTGGGATACATAGGCGCTATGGCTGAGATACTGGAATTCACGGAAGAAAAAGGAGTGGATTTCGGTGAAATTATCCTGGCCTCAGGGTCGGCCGGCACACAGGCGGGACTGGTTGCAGGGCAGGCCATCAGCGGATGGCAGGGACGTATAAGCGGTATGGCAGTCTCCCGGAACAGGGTGGAGCAGGAACAGATAGTATTTGAAATAGCAAAAGACACGCTCGATCTTATTGGCTGGGATTATGATCTGGAAAAGATACGCTCCATGGTGCATGTGGACGACAATTACCTTGGCGAAGGTTACCGAAAAATCACCCCGGCCTGTAGCTCTGCAATAGAAGATTTTGTCAGTTATGAAGGCATTTTTCTCGATGAGGTTTATTCAGGAAAAGCAGCTGCCGGTCTTATCGATTATGCAGGCAGTGGTGAACTGCGGGCTAAGGGTGCCGTCCTCTTTATCCATACAGGAGGCAATGTACAGCTTTTCGAGTAAACCGCACCCACCGCATTTCTTTCTTACTGTATCATTGCAATACTTGCCTCTATTTCCGCGTCTGTCAGCGCATGATCTTCCAGTTCTTCTGAAAAATATTTTTCATAGGCGCTGAGATCAAGGTGTCCATGACCCGAGAGGTTAAACAGTATTGTCTCTTCCCGTCCTTCACTGTCACACCTTTTGGCTTCATCAATTGCACCTGTTATGGCGTATGTAGCCTCCGGTGCAGGCAGGATGCCTTCCGACCTGGCAAAGAGTACCCCGTTATTGAAGCAGTCTTTCTGCAGCTTTGACTGTGCTTCCATAAGATTATCTTTTAGCAGCTGGCTGACAATCACACCTGCCCCATGGTATCTCAAGCCACCTGCATGTATCTTTGCCGGAACAAAATTATGACCGAGTGTGTACATGGCAAGAAGCGGGGTCAGACCAACAGTGTCGCCATGATCATACATAAACCTTCCCCTTGTGAGCTTCGGGCAGGAAGCGGGTTCAATGGCTATGGCCCTTGTTTTCTTTCCCATAGTAATATTTTCCCTTAAAAACGGGAAGGAAATACCTGCGAAATTGGAGCCCCCTCCAAAACATCCTATTACAACATCCGGGTAATCACCGGCTTTTTCCATCTGCAGCAATGCTTCCTCACCTATTACTGTCTGGTGCAGCAATACATGGTTGAGAACCGAACCGAGTGAATATTTTATTGCCGGATCTTTAGCCGCTCTTTCAACAGCTTCTGATATAGCTATGCCCAGGCTCCCGGGGGAGTCAGGGTTTTCAGCAAGTATCTTCCTGCCCGCTTCGGTCAGATTGCTGGGAGAGGCCACCACAGTGGCATCATAGGTGTTCATCATTATCTTACGGTAGGGTTTCTGCTCATAACTGATCTTTACCATGAATACTTCCAGCTCAATTCCGAAATTACGGCAGGCAAAGCTGAGGGCTGTTCCCCACTGACCGGCCCCTGTTTCCGTTGTCATTTTCTTTACACCCTCTATCTTATTGTAATATGCCTGTGCAATAGCTGTGTTAGCCTTGTGAGAACCGGCATAACTACCACCCTCATACTTGTAATAAATCCTGCACTTTGTATCAATGGCTTTTTCCAGGCCGTAGGCCCTGTATAAGGGACTGGGCCTGTAGCTCCTGTACAGGTCAAGAACTTCTCCCGGTATGTCAATGTACCTTTCGGTTGTGACTTCCTGTTCAATTAGTCCCATGGGAAAAAGGCCTGCCAGGTCTTCAGGCCTGATGGGTTCCCTTGTTGCCGGGTGAAGAGGAGGTAAAGGCTTATTTGTCATATCAGCAGTTATATTATACCATGTGGTGGGCATCTCGTTTTCTGATAAAAGGAATTTTTTTGTTTTTTTCATGATCTTATTTTTTAATGATTAATTTTTATGGAAACAAAAAAGGCACGCTGTGTCCAGCGTGCCTTTTCTATGGGAATTAAATATCTTAATTACATAACAGCATGGTTCACAGCATTTAGATTAATACTGTGCCACCACCAATTATGCAGGTTTATTGTTTTCATCGGGACAAATCTATAGATTATTTTTAATAATACAAGAACTTGTTAGCATTTTTTTTATCCTCACCAATTCCCGTCATCAGCTCCCCGTGGATCATATCTGTTTTTCTTTTCGGATCATTCATCCTTAAGAATTCCAGCCACCATCTCCCAGTGGATCATATCTGTTTTTCTTTTCGGATCATTCATCCTTAAGAATTCCAGCCACCATCGCCCTGTGTATAAAACAGATTATCAGTGAATCATCCCTTATAATCTCCCGGCAGCTTACCTGTTGATCTGGTAATCAATAAGCTCCTGCTCCTGTATCCTGCGTGTAAGTATATACCCGTAGTCCTTTGATTTTCTTATCCTGTTCTGGCCCCAGGCCACGGTGGTCCATTCCTTTGCCCGGTGCAGGTCACCCAGTATTTCGTATATTACTGCAAGGTTATGTGCGGCACGGCCTCTCACCTTCCTCTTATCTGATTGTACCGCCCTTTCAAGTGCTGCAATAGCCCTGTCCCAGTCGTTCAGCTCCATCATACGTGCTCCTTCGGCAAGGTCATAATTACCTTTGCCTCTTTTGAAATAATCCCTGCTTATATATATCCAGTCGGGTGTCAGGCGGCTGCTGTAGAGTGAGCCGGCTTCAAGGCTGGCCTGTTCTATTGCTCTTTTCCTGTTTATCAGTGCATCAGCAGCTGCAACGATGCTGGGTCCTCCTGTTCCCCAGTTCATCTGGTGCCTGTACATATACTCGTCGAGTATCATCCGGCTGGCGGGGTGGTACAACCTGAACCCGCAATTTACGGTAACCAGTCCGCGGGCCTGCATGTTTAAAAGGTTATCTGAGACAGCAGCCCCGGTAACAATAAAGTCCGAATCATAAGCCTCGAGGGCAAGCAGTGCATCAGCATTGTATTTTTCACATAAACTCTCAACTGTTTCCCACGGTAAGGCTTCAGGCATGAGTGTGCCTATGCCTGATCCCTTGAGAACCTCATTCGTTTTAATTACCCTGAAAAGTGCTGATCCCCGTAGCGTTTCATCTAGCCCCCTGAGCACAAAGCGTGCAGGTATGCTATCCTGGTCCCGTCCTTCACCGGTAAGAAATCCTTCAAGTCTGTTTGTTTCCTCGTTGGAAGGAAGTGATCGGTTTACTATGGCAACAGATTTTATGTCACCCGGTACTGTCCTGACTGCCGGTACAAGTGCATCAAAACTTATCCTGGCAGCACCACATCCTGATAAAAGGAGGAGAGAAGAAATTAGTAACAGAGGTATTGGATTTTTCATGATTATATTGTTTTTTAATATCGGTACAATTACGATGCCACAGCTTTCAAACAGTAATTCAACATTTTTCTGCATAATTGCCGGACCAGGTATATTTTTTCTTCTTCAATTGATCTTTCATAAAGAACAGGCTCGTTAAATATTGTTAAAATTTACGAAATATTGAACTGTTTCGGCGATATTTTGCATACTTTAATTGTCAAATAATAAAAATCTTACCTGATTAGCGAACATGATGATGCACGAATGTCTCATGTAGGGAGCGAATAATATTTCAGGCAATTTTTCAAAAAAAATAATCATATGAAAAAGAACATCTTACTTATTTTGATTCTTGCAGGTTTCTTATTTCCCTGTGGAATAAGTGCCCAGGATAGTCCACAGGAGAAGGGACTGGAAGCTATTACCATCGATGCAATAAAGGCACAACTCGAATTCCTTGCATCAGACTGGACAGAAGGTCGTGAGACAGGAAAGAAGGGTATATACATGGCCGGCGATTATGTTGCCAGTATGTTTAAATTCTCAGGTGTCCCGGGTGGCGGTGATATGGGAAGGTCCATGGGAAGAAGAACGACAGTGCGCGGTGCTGCTCCTGCGGAGCCTGAAAGAACATATTTCCAGAATTTCACACTGCTGGAGACACTGCCGGGAGCCAGCTCATCCCTTTCAGTGACAGCTGGAGGGAAGGATTATCCCTTCCAGGAGAATATTGATTATACCCTGCGTGCCTCTTCAACGGCAAGGATATCCGGTGAAGCGGTATTTGTAGGTTACGGTATCGTGAGTGATGAATTTGGGATTGATGAGTTATCGGGCGCCAGGCTTGAGGGAAAGGTCGTGATCCGCCTGGCAGGGCTTCCCGGGATGGGTGATGAAAATTCTCCACTGGCTAAGAAGCTGATGGAAGACAGGATGGCAGCTTACTCACTGATGAGGAGCCGTGACGCTAAACTGGAAGAGATGGGAGTTCTTGCTGTAATAGAGGTAGATCCGGGAGGGAATATGAATATGCCCGGTGTATACCTGGATGATATGGATATGGCGCCTAATGAATCAAACAGGAATAGCGAATTTACACGACTGAGACTTGATGAAGAAGGATTGTCGGCAGCCATGATAACAATTAATGCAGGGGCCGGATTGACAGAGGCTTTGCTGAAGGACAGCAATCTTGATATTGAGAAGTACGCAAGGGATGCTGCAAAGGGTATTGGTAAATCAAAGCCGGTGACTTTATCCGTGACGCGGGTGGAGATCAGCACCGAGGTAGAAAAAAGGAGGGTGAATGTCCGTAATGTCATTGGAATGATTGAAGGCAGGAAGAAAGATGAGTTCGTAGTGATAGGTGCACATATGGATCATATGGGTATGTCAGGAGGGAGGATATGGAATGGTGCCGATGATAATGCTTCAGGAACAGTAGGTGTGATGACAATAGCACAGGCTTTTGCCGCTACAGGTGTTCAACCAGAACGTACGGTAATTTTCTGTGCATGGACAGGAGAAGAAAAGGGATTGCTGGGCTCGGAATACTTTACACGCAGCCCCACCTATGGCTCAATGGATATGTGCAAGTTCTATATCAACTTCGATATGATAGCAAGGAACAGTGGGAGAGAGGGCGAAGAGATGAATGTAGGGCTGACATATAACAGCAACTACCCTGAGATAGAGGAGATGTGCAGGAGGAATGTTGAAGAATATGGACTTGAAATGAATTATCAGTACAGGGGGCAGGAAGCACCACGGGGCGGCAGCGACTATACTGCCTTTACTGCAAACGGAGTGCCCATAATTGCGTTCATGGCAGCTATGCATCCCGATTATCATACGCCCAATGACCATGTGGAGTATGTCAACTGGGAAAAAATGCTTGATATTATTAAACTGGGATTCCTGAACCTCTGGGAAGTGGCAAACCAATAATTACAAAGGATATATGCGTATATTTCATAATATTTTGTAATTTAGTGCTTCCCGAGAGGTATATTCTTTAATTTATAACCAAAACTTATTAACATGAGTAGTGAATCGTTTAACTTCAACCAGTTTTTTAAAGACTCGGTAAACACACTGACAAAACCCAGGGCTTATTTTGCCGAGATGCCTGTCTCCGGTGGTTTTGGAGTCCCTATCGTGAAAGCTTTGATCTATGGTGCCATTGCCGGCATCTTTACCTTCCTCTGGAGTGTCCTCAAGATAGGAGGAGCAACAACCGGATTGTTCGGGGGAGCTATTGGAATAATGGCTTTTATCTGGGTAATTATTGGTGCACTGATTGGCCTGTTCATAGGAGCTGTTATTATGCTTATCATCTCGGCTATATGCGGAGGATCAACAGAGTATGAAGCTAATGCCAGGGTGACTGCCTCACTTATGGTGCTCATGCCCATTAATGCTCTTTTTGGATTTATTGGTGGTGGAGTTGGAACGGTGATTACCTTTATTATTAATCTTTATGGACTGTACCTGATCTACCATGCGCTGACACAATCATTGAAAGGGAAAGAAGGTACGTCAAAGATAATTACAATTATCCTGGCCGTACTTCTCGTTATTTTCCTTCTTGTGGGCTTATTTACAAGGAAGGCAGCAAAGAATTACTTTGAAGATTTTGAAAGCGACTGGGAGCAAACAATTGAAGAGTCAAGCAGGGATCTTGAGAAGAGCATGAAAGACCTGGCTAAAGAGATTGAGGAAGGCATAGAAGACGAACCGGAAGAATAACTTTTTCCAGGAGTACTTACTTATTTTGGGGCTGTCCTTTAATTGTTGGACCGCCCCTTTTTATTTCCGTCCATAGTAGAAGTAATGCATTATAATTATCACTATGGGTATTGCTGTGGTAAAAATTTCATAACTTCATTTGATTAATCAAAATCTGCCAAAAATGAAACTTCCACGCTCCTTTTACAATCCCGTTTCATTAACAGGAAGCATTATTGCAGGAATCAGCCTGTTACTTATAATTTTTTCCCTGGTTGCCATGCTGTTGTTTGACCTGGGCAGCTCATATGTTGGACTTTTTGTTTATATAGTGCTGCCTGTATTTCTTATAATCGGTTTAATCCTCATACCTGTTGGAATGATAAGGCGATCACGGAGGGAGGCCAGGTTGGGAAAGGATGTATCACGCGGGATTATTCTCGACCTGAATAACAGGAAACACCGGAACGGACTTATGCTTTTTATTGTGGTAACCCTGGTATTTCTATTTCTTACCGGTATTGGCAGCTATGAAGCCTTCCATTATACCGAGTCGAACGAGTTCTGCGGCATGCTCTGCCATAAGGTCATGAAGCCCGAATACACTGCTTACCAGGAATCGGCGCATTCAAGGGTCGCCTGTGTTGAATGCCATGTAGGCCCGGGAGCCGACTGGTTTGTCAGGAGCAAGTTGTCAGGACTGTACCAGGTCTATTCCGTTCTTGCAAAGAAGTACCCGCAACCCATACCCACACCGGTGGAAAACCTGAGGCCGGCCCAGGAGACATGTGAGCGCTGTCACTGGCCCAACAAGTTCTATTCCTACAGGTTGCATAACGAGATACATTACCTGGCAGACCAGGACAATACACAATGGAATATTCAGCTCAAGATGAAAACCGGTCCTGATCACAGCTCCAGGGGACTCAGCGAGGGCATACACTGGCATATCAACCCTGATATTAAGGTGGAATATATTGCTTCCACGCATGACAGGGAATACCTGCCATGGGTAAGGTATGTTAACCTTGAAACAGGTGATACGCTTATTTACCAGGACATAAATGAGCAGCTTGATACGCAGGCCAGGGATACGCTGGAAATGAGGGAGATGGACTGTATCGATTGTCATAACAGACCATCCCACCATTACCTTCCGCCACAGGAATTTACCGACCTGCTTATAGCCTCCGGTGATATTCCGGGCGAACAGCCGGAAGTAAAATACCTTGCTATGGACCTTTTCAATTCGGTTTATGAAAGTCACGACACAGCTATGAAAGTAATTGAAACCCGGCTTCCCGAATTCTATAATGAGTATTATCCGGATATTGCA
>JAZBOI010000190.1:0-2215 GCA_036351095.1 Bacteroidales bacterium
TCAGTAATATCAAGCCGGTTACTTTCGTTCCCAGTATAAAAACAATATCGCTGAAATTATGGGACGAGCACAGGGAACAGCTTATAAGTTTCAGGAAACTCAGGCGATCACTTAAGTATAACAGCATTTAGAAACCCTAGCCTTTTGAATATCCGACTAAAGCGATTCTAACGATCGAACCAGGGCTATAAAAAAACACCCTGCATGTTTTCGCTGCAGAGTGTTCTTGTAGCACCTTCCCTGAAAATGCAGTTTTGCCTGAAAACAGGACAGTTTAATGTCAGACAAATTAGTACATTTAAACTGTAATTAAAGATGAAGATGACGAGATTTTCAGAGACAAAAATCATTATTAATATGCAGGCCCTATGAAGAAGATATTTTTAAGCGCTCTCCTTATTCTCATTGTTCAAACATTCTATGCCCAGAAGAAAGATATATGGTCTATGCCTGAACAGGTCGAGAACGAAAGGTCTTTTGATGTTATTAATTACTCTATAAATATGTCTGTAGATCTTGATAATAAACGCTTTGTTGCCTCTAACAAGGTTACGCTCAAACCTTTTCTCGGTGGCTTCTCATCCTTCTCTCTTCATGCAGAGGAGTTGAAAATAACTGCCGTTAAGAACTCAGATGGATCTGATCTTGATTTTAAGCAGGATGAAGGATTTGTTCATATAGATATGGGAAGAAGTTATAATTCAGATGAAACTATTACTGTTAAACTGTATTACATCGGAGAGAATTTATCCGATGGTTTATTTTTCCATGATGCTACAGATAGGTACCCTAAGATGATTGAATCTAATTCGTGGCCGAACCATGCACGAATATGGTATCCCTGTTATGATGAACCTAATGAAAAAGCCACTCAAGAAATCAGTGTTACCTGTGTTAAACCTCTTAAAGTTATTTCCAATGGCGCCCTGGAGAGTGTAAAGGAACACGGTGATTCTGTTACTTATGTCTGGAAACAGGATAAGCCACATTCAAGCTACCTGTCTATGTTATCTGTTGCTCCCTTTTCAGTTCTAAAGGATTCGCTTAATGATCTTCCGGTCAACTACTGGATATTTCCTGGTGATGAAGAAAATGCAGCAAGGATATTCGACGGAACACCAGAGATTATTGATTTTTATAACAGGATTTATGGATATGAGTATCCCTGGGATAAGTATGACCAGGTAATTGGTCCGAGACAGGGTGGTGGGGCTGAAGCTACTTCAGCAACAATACTGGGTCTGGGTGTTATTCATGATCCTGATATCGATAAGGATCTAAACTGGAAAAGGATAATTGCCCATGAGATTGCCCATCAGTGGTGGGGGAATCTGGTTACACTCAGAACCTGGTCGGAGACATGGATGAATGAAGGATTTGGCACCTATTCAGATTATCTCTACACTGAAGCTTTCAGGGACAAAACAGAGGCAGAGCTTGCTCTTGAGGGAAAGAAAAATGCTTATTTCAGGGAGGCTCGAAACAGGTATATCAGGCCAATTGTATTTACCCGCTATAATGAGCCCCAGGATAACTTTGACAGTCATACTTATCCGAAGGCTGCAATTGTACTTCATATGCTCAGGGCACAGCTTGGAGATGAGGCCTTCTTTAAGACTTTAAGCCATTTCCTGCATAAACATGCTTTTGGATCGGTTGAAACAAACGATTTTAAAGTATCAATTAAAGAGGCAACAGGCAGAAATATGGACTGGTTTATCGACCAGTGGATTTATAATCCTGGTCACCCTGTCCTGGAGGTTTCTAAATCGTGGGATGAGGGGCAGGGTATACTTAAATTTACTATTGATCAGGTTCAGGATAAGAAGCAAGGAATTCCTGTATTTAAGTTTCCTCTGAAAGTAGCCATCTATACCAAGGATGGTAAAAAGATATACAAGGAGCTCTGGATAGAAAATAAAGAATCACAGTTTGCCTGGAGGCTGGAAGAAAATCCTTTGATGGTAAGATTTGATGTTGGGAATTACTTATTGAAGGAGTGGACCTTTAAGAAAGATGCTGATGAACTGATTTTCCAGGTAAAAAATGACGATGCTACAGGAGCCAAATGGGCTATCAGGCAGCTTGTTGAATATTATGGAAGCACCGAAGTGGTGAAAGAGTTCCTTCAATCCACTACCCTGGATCATAAGAACTGGGCAGTCAGGCTGGAATCATTAAAAGCACTCAATGAAATATCATATTTGAAACAGAA
>JAZBOI010000191.1:0-5424 GCA_036351095.1 Bacteroidales bacterium
TAAACTGGCATCAAGAATAGCACCAACAATTTCATTGTCACTGCCATTTAAATAGCTTACCGGGGCATATATTCCATCTGCTTCAAACTCAGAATAAATACATTTACTTAGTTGTAACCTGCTTCTTATCTTAAGCGCTGGCACAGGGCCAATACCTCGGTTGTCCGTATAAAGTATACCATCAGTTGATTCAAATGAAATTGTTGCATTCCTGATTTGGAGACTACCGCCAATTGCGAAATCGAATTTTTCGTTGTCAGGGCTTAATTCTCTAAGGTAACTAAATCTGTAAAAAGGGAAATTGTATAAGCTCTTGATCCCTGTTGATGCAGGGAATGTGACACCATTAGCTACCAGGTCATTCCTCAGGAGGGCCTGTGTTTCTACTCTTAATGGCTGGTAAAGAAAGATTAAAGTATTTCGTTTATTTATATCTATTTCTAGTGATAATCTTGTTGAAGGGAAAAGGACGTCCTGACCTCCATCTTTAACGTAGTTAAAATATGTTCCGCCTTCTCCAAGTTGAATTTTATGTGCAAGTACAGAAATAAAACCTATCTCGGCAACAGCACGGAATTTTACTTTTGAGCTGTCACAACCAAACTCTGTTGTGCCTGTTTGTGCAAATGTTGAAGTTGCTGACAGGATTACAAAACATAATAAAATGATTTTCACTCTCATGATTTTAAAATAAAATATTTAATAATCTTAATAATTTTTAAAGATACATTTTGCAAAGATAGATAAGTCTTAGATATTTTCATCAATAAGAGTCAATCTGGCCCATCAATCCGTGTATGACCCTTTTCCACTGGTATATATTTGACAATATTGTTAAGGTGGTATGGGAGACCTTCCTGAAAATAGGACAGTTCAATCTTTAACTGCTCAGTTAAGTATCGTTTAAACTGCTTGGGGCATGGTTGCATCGCTATTTATTTGAGATCTGTTTTTTTCTAAACCTCTCCTTTTCTTTATCAGTGTATGAATAATGGAGATTTCGTTTAAATCAGTGGATTAAGCGCTCTTACCAGTCGGTATTTGCCATATCCATTATATTCAGGAAGCTTATCCTGACGATTTTTTGCATGATGTCCCAGTCAATGGTGCTTACCTCGTCCCCGGGTGTGTGGTACTCTTCCCTGTGTCCCGGTTTAAATCTCATTATGGGTATCCCTTTAGCCACAAAGGATCTGTGATCAGATCCCCCGGGTGGGTTATCCGAAGCCTGGTAGTCGGGGTCGAGCTCAATTCCGTACATTTCGAGGTTTTTGACGCATATATCCTTAAAAATTTCTTTTGAAGCAGTATATGTCATTGTCACCTTGTTAGGCTGGTCATCGCTGACATATCTTGATATCATGTCAAAATTAACATTGGCTTTAATATTCTCAAGGGGTACTGTTGGATTGTCAGCGAAGTACCTGGAACCCAGGAGCCCTTTTTCCTCGCCCGTCCATAATGCAAAAACTATTGTTTTCTCAGGCTGCTCATCAAGTGCCTGTATTGCCCTTGCCAGTGTTACCACCCCGACAGTTCCTGAGCCATTGTCATCAGCTCCGTTATTGATATAGCCGGCGTTCATTCCTATATGATCGTAATGGGCACCCAGGACAATGATCTCGTCTTTGTTTTTACCCTCTATCATGCCAAGTACGTTCCTGACTAAAACCTGAGTGGATTTAACACTTGTCTTCAGGTATAGAGTTGTATTATCTATTATTCCGTTTTTGATTTTTTTCCCCTTGACAAGCTCATCAACTTCCAGCCCTGTACCTGACAGTATGGTATTGGCCACCCTTTGTGACACAATCACTTTTGAAGGACTTAATGTGGCTTTATCCTGGGGGATTGCCAGTCGCTGCCTTGAGCTGTAACGCCTGTTCTCGGACGGAGACATATTCATAAAATCTTTTATCTCGGCCCATCTTATACTGTTTTCACCAGGATCGGTTTCAATAATTCCTGCAACACCTTTTTCATTTGCTACGGCGTCTTTTTCCCTGTCGAGCCTGTATCTTGAATAGGGATCGTTTTCATCGCCCGACCCGGGTGCCTGACCCGCCAGCCTCAGGATAAATTTGTCTTTTACATCCTTGTTATTATAATCTTCCTCATTACCGTATCCGACAAATACGACATCCGCCCTTATCTCACCTCCTGGATAAGTGGGATTAACCCTGAAATCGGTAAGGTAATCAAAACTTATTGATCTCTCAATCCCATCTCCACCGGTAAGGATACTCAGATGCTGTTCTTCTCCAGGGCTGATACTTTCAAGGGTAAAAGTCTGGAAATAGCTCCTTTGGTCCTGCACAGAGCTTGTTGCAGGATCATAAACATTAACAATATCACCTGCAGGCCTGGCTCCAAAAAGTTGCAGCATGCTTGCTATATAGTCTGCAGCCATAAAGGCACCGCGTTCTCCTGTTTCACGTCCTTCGGTCCAGTCGGAAGCCAAAAAACCCAGCTGAGCCTTAAGGGCATCCTCAGTAATCAAATTAAAACCTTTTTCACGGTAATCCTGTGCACTGACTGTAAAACCGGAAATAAGAAGTATAAATAAAAGTGATCGGGATAAGAGTTTCATGGATTTTAATTTACTGTTTAAATATGGTTTTAAAGATAGAGATTTATGTTTATCCTGATGTCATTTGAAATATGTTAGCCGGCAGGAGCTTTGAATATCAGTCTATACCAAAATCTTCTTCCTGTAATATTAATGAGGTGATTTTTTTTGTTTTAATAAAAAATAAGCTTAAGAAGAATTGTATTTGTTCGTGGCCAAAATATTTGTCTTCTTACTGATCAGTCATATTATCTCTGATACCCGGATATATTAGTATACCTGTTATGCTGAAGGCAGTGAATAAGGTTCCCGGTTATGAGGCTATTTCCTGTCAGTTTATTCCAGGCTAACATCAAGATAAACCGAATACCGACCGTAGGTTTCATAGAAAGGCTTAAAAACAAGCCCGTCAATAATAAATTGCAACTGCTCAGGATCCCCCGATATCGATTTAGCTATATTTTCTGCATTTAATGTTACCTTACGCCATTCTGTTACTGGCTCAGGCTCCTGGGCTGCCAGTAATACCGGTCCGTAAAACAAACTGGCAATATTTTGCTGATCCATAAGCGGCTCCAGGTAGAATTTAAACGGCATATGCAACTCAACCGTATCCCCGTTTTTCCATTTACGGCTCAGGGTAAGATAGCTTCCCGGCACTGCTTCAACCTTTTCTTTCTTCCCATTTACCGTCACAAAAAATCCTTTCGTTGCCCAATGCGGTACACGTACATTGAGGTCGAACTTCCCATTTCCTTCAATGCTTAATCGTGTGCGGTCTTCCTTTGGATAAGCTGTGGCCTGGGTTACGGTGATATTCCTTTCTTTCCATTTTAATGTTGAAGGCACATAGAGGTTCACATACAGGGCTTCGTTGTCTGCACTTTTAAAATAAATCGTGTTTTGAAGTTTTGTACTACTCTCGAGAGCCGTACCATTGCAACAGGAAAAACCTTTCATATCAGGGTTGCCAAAGCTTTTTATGGCACCTGCCCTCAGGGGCACATGATAGGTATTTGCGGGACTGTCTTCTGCCACAGAAGCAAGGATGTGATTGTATAGTCCACGCTCGTAATAATCCATTAATTCTGCACCTTGATCAAAGAGAAAAAGGCTTCTGGTTAATTTAAGCATGTTATAGGTGGCACAGCTTTCATTCTGGCCGCCCGCATTAAAGCCATTTTCATAAAGTGATCCCGGTTCAGCGGTGAAACATTCTGGATTGTTGGGATTACGTGCTCCTGCAGTTCCTCCAATACTGTAGATATAATCATTGGTAAGCATATTCCAAAAATTATCAGCAATATGATAATATTCAGGCTTGTGTGTATCACGATAAATTTCAATTGCACCCTTAATCTGGGGTATGTGCTGGTTTGCATGCAATCCGCGAAAAAGATCTACATTTTTTGCCAGTCCCCCGGAATGTTCAGCATCTCCAAAAAACACTCTTATGTTATCAAAGAAATGTGCTGTTTCCAGATAACGAGGTTCCCTGGTCAGCCTGTACAGTCTTGCCATAGCTTCGTTCATTCCTCCATACTCTCCTGCAATGTATCTGTTCCACATACTTATGAGTGTTTCGCCAGGTACCTGGCTCAAACGGGCATATACCCAGTCACCCATGCCCTCTACTATCTCAAGGGCCTTTTCATTGCCGGTGACTTCATAGATGTCCATTAAGCCGGCCAGGATTTTATGCAAGGTATAGTATGGTGCCCAAACCTGTTTGTCATCCACTCCATAGGTCGCTCCGCTTTCCAGCATAATGAACTGGTCTGGTGGATAGGCACTGATAAAACCTTTGCCCCAATTCCAGTAATCTGTTCGGATACCATCAGCACTCAAATCTGAATCAAAGTCCGGTTTACCCGGACCCGGCGGTACAGCTTTTGGGTCTGAAATATATTCACCTCCAGGTGTTTGTGCTTGCCCTGACATTTGCGATAATTCATACAGAACATTCACCATATATTCCATCTTATCAGCAAAATTAGCACGGAGCGATGCATCATAAACAGTACTCCCGTAAGCCTGGGCTATAGCAGTTAAATAATGCCCTGTGGCATGCCCGCGCAATTTTGTTTCCTGGCTATCCCATCCTCTTAACGGTTCTGCTCCCCCGGGCTGTTCCTGACCAAAGGCATTACGAAACATGTAAAGAAAATCGTCCGGATTTGTATTGTCAAGACCTCTTAAAAACTTATCACGGTTCTCTATAAATTTTGTTTTATTTCCGTGAATATCAAGGTTTAATAATACCTGATCCAGCTTGAAGGCTTCAAGTGTACGATCTGGTGCAGCAAGCTCTTTGGCTTCTTTAATTGTGACAATAGCCTTTGGGTGTATGTCTGTTCCGGAAACACTTCCTCTTACTGTATATGTACCAGGGGTAAGTACCTGGCTATTATCTGCAGGAGCAGGCCAAAGCACTCGAACATCTGGGCCTTCAATATTATTGCTGTAAATGCCCTGTACATAGCGAGGTAATACTGGAAGATGTCCCACTGCAGTCTCCACCTGAATATCTGGAACGCTGATTAGATATTTATTATACAATTGAGGTCTTGTTTCAGGAAACTCCGGAAGATCGGGGTCTTGTCTTTCCCTTCTTTGGGATGCTAATTCATTGTTTCCAAAAGGATTAAAACGGATTCTGGTAATTTGTCTTTCACTTAATGGAATTCTGTATATCCGGAAATCAAAAAGTTTGGCATTTAAAAAAATATTGTCAGAAGCCAGTGATTTACCTGTGTAGAGTATATTTTTCTCTCCTGTTCGGTCTAATATCTGATTACCTGCCTGTGGCAATGCGGAAGTTATACCAAAAGCAAAAAGACTTAATATCGTTCCGA
>JAZBOI010000192.1:0-4136 GCA_036351095.1 Bacteroidales bacterium
GGCATCCTTCATTGCGGCAAGGGAAAGGATCAGTGCTTTCCGGACAAACGAAAAGGGATTTAGCGGTGAACCTGTATACCGTGTATATGCTTCAACACAGACACATTCATCAATTGAGAAAGCCGTAAAAATAGCCGGCTTTGGCTTTAAGAACCTGGTGAAGGTGGGGGTGAGGGACGACCTGTCAATGGATCCCGCCCTGCTGGCTGAAGCCATAGGGAAAGACCTGGAAGAAGGATACATGCCCTGCTGCGCTGTTGCCACAATAGGTACTACCGGAACAATGGCCATAGACCCCCTAAAGGAGATAGGCGAAATATGCAAGAAGCATAATATATGGCTGCATGTCGATGCTGCAATGGCCGGGACCGCCCTGCTGCTGCCTGAATACAGCTGGATGATAGAAGGAAAAGAGCATATAGACAGCTTTGTCTTTAACCCTCATAAGTGGATGTTCACCAATTTTGATTGCTCAGCCTATTTCATAAGGGATGCAGACGGGCTTATAAAGACTTTCGAAATACTGCCGGAGTATCTCAAAACAAGGACCAGGGGTGAGGTAAATGATTACCGCGACTGGGGCATACCGCTGGGAAGGCGCTTCAGGGCACTTAAACTGTGGTTCGTCATAAGGTCGTTCGGACTGCAAGGGCTGAGGGAAAGGATAAGAGATCATTTGTCATATGCCTCATGGCTGGCCGACAGGATAAGTGAACACGGGGATTTTGAGATGACGGCACCACCCAGCCTCAATACGGTGTGCTTCAGGTATAAACCCGTGGGAAAAGATGATAAATCACTCGATGAGATAAATGAAAAGCTTAACCATAAGCTTAATGACAGCGGTGAGATATACCTGACCCATACAAGGATAAACGGGAACTATTCACTCAGGATGGTTATCGGGCAGACAAATGTCAGGCTGGAGAATATTCAAAAGGCATGGGAACTGATAAGCTCCACTGCTTCTTCAGTTCAATAAGGCCTGCGGTCGCTCAAAACAAAACCAAAAACATCCATATTCAGTAAAAGACCAAAGTGGAAGGATCTTTCATATGGCAGGTAGGCCGCCTGTAGGCCGCCGGATAATTTAACGGGTATCCTGAAAAGATAAAAATCGGCCAGCAGTTCAACACCTGCTGAAGAGAGATAATCCCTTCCTTCAATGATGCCCCCCTGGTCACTGTCATAGATATCATTGCTGATGGCATAATCGGCAAAAAGAGTATTCCTTATGCGGTTGACATATATTAAGCCGGCAAAATGAAAATCAGGGTAAAGTACCGGGAAGGCATAATCAAGGCTGAAGCTGTTCAGCTTTTCAGCAATAACATAGTTATAGCCCCTCGGCAGGGCAATCCTGTTCTGTATTATCAGCCGCCTGAATTCCTTCATTTCAGCCTGGTAACTTAACTTGAGACCGTGATTCCTGAATATGCCCGGGAAATAAAAGGCTGTCCTCAGGGTGTAAACAGGTCCGTAAAGATCACTGTCGAACAGCGAGCTGCTGTAGTTAAGATCGATTACCTGCCCGTACCTGGGCCATATATCCCTGTACGACATCCTGTGCAGGTTAGAAAAGTAAAGGCGGGAAGTGATAAGTGTCTGACCGTAATCAAACATATCCTTATCTTCATTAATAATGTAATTGTTTCGGTAATTGATATCAACGGAGGGCCATAATGTCTGCCTGAACCTGCCGTGGTTGAAGCGGAGAGGTACATAAACCGTGGTGCGGCTCGAAAAACGGTTATGTAGCTCGGAAGGATATTTACTCGAATCACTACCATTGTAGATAACCGGGGCCCCTCCGTAGGTCATACTGAAATCGACGGCCGGGTACCAGCCTTTCCAGCTTATAAGGGAATGGAGGAGATGCTCCCTGTCCCTGTATTCATAGCCTATGGTGCTGATTAGTGAACTGAGATTATTCTGTGTCATTACCATGGCTCCCGACCTTACAGGTATATCGCTGAAGGAGATATTATTAATGTCGCTGTAAAATGGCATCCAGCTGTGGAAACGGAAAAGATTGCCTGCCTTGCTGTACTTCTCTCTTTCATAGTTTGATGGAAGTGTATACTCCTCATCCCACACAAGCTTTTCATCCCTGTCAATCTTATTTATGGGCCGGTCACCAATGGTGCTTTCCCTGGAAAGATCACCGTAGCGTTGACCTGTCCCCGCAATAGCTATACTATTGCCATCTGCTGTATAATCGGAGAAAATAATATCATCACCTGAAAAGGCAAGGTCGGTTATCCCGAAGCGGGATGACGTTATACGGCTGATATCACCATCCTCTTCCATCAGGAAAGCATTGTCCGTGCCTGAGGCAGAAGAGGTAAAAAATATCCCTGAGCCCTTCTTCCTGACCGATTGCAGGTCATCCCTCCCCTCCTCAAGGTAGGTGAGCCATGCTCCTGTCCGGGTATCCAGCGACATTATCCCTTCCCCCTTCTCATTTGAGGAGATAAAGACAATTTCCTTCATGTCATCAGACCATGAAGGATAGGATATGAACCTGTTTCCCGGGCTTGCATGCCTGCTGAGTATCTCCCCCGTTACGGCATCCAGTATTACAATGCTGTTTTTATGGTCAACCGTGCTTTCAGCAGCAACAATATATTGCCCGTCTGGTGATATGTCAGGGCCGAACAGCCTGCTTCTTTTGGTGAGGGTCTGTGACAGCCCGCTCTCTATATCCAGTCTTTTGATTACTGAATATTCGCGGTTGGCCCACCTGGGGTCGTTGTATGTTTCAGCCCAGACAATAATGCCCTTTGCATAATTAATTTTATAAGGCCATATGTTACCGGGTGTGTGAAGCCTCTTTTCCTCACCGACGGAGGTATCGACAAGGACAAAGCGGGGCACATCGTAAAGGGATGTTTTTACTGCAATTATGCTGTCTTTACCGGCCGCTACCGGTGAATAGTAGTTTATGTAATCCTTGCCCTTCCCGGGGTTCAGGTAGCGGTATTCCGGCCTTTCATATTTTTCTTCCTCCTCTTTCCACCTGTTCCTGAGGGAGACCATTGTTTCAAAATATATATCTTCCTTGCTGTGAGCGGTATATTTCTTCAGGGCAATATTGAAAGGATTGAGGGTATAGGGCCTCAGTGCGGTATAATCCATTGCTCTCTGCCATACATTCTCCTCCAGGTTTATCCTTGCCCATGCACTCATCTGGTAGCCAAACTGGTAATGGTCTGGTGTATAATCCCTGTATGAGCCAAACAGCAGTTTGTCATAACTGTAGATATCGTCTTTATCAAGCAGCACGGCTTTCAGCCTCTTTTCAAAAAAGGGATAGCGGCCCCTGCCCGAGTATGACCATGCGCTTTCCGCGATTACGGCTTCCCCTTCCAGGAACCAGTAAGGTGTATATATCCCCAGGGCCCCGGTGTACTGCTCACCAAAAACCCAGGAAAGAGTTTTTGATATTCCCCTTTTGAAACTGTGCATCTGCAGCACATGCATCAGCTCATGCAGTGCCAGCTGCTCAATGTGGTCCATGGGTATATTATCCTGACCCGGCAGGGGATAGAGCTCTATCCTTCTGGGTGCCCATACCACGTAACCATTTGATTGAACAGTGTGGTTATGAATTATTACCGGTATATTATTCAATATAGGTTCCTTGTATGAACCCTTGAGCAGGTCATATGCCCTTTCAAAGCTGTAAACCATCCTGTCTATCCTGTCGCTGTATGATGCGGGATAGATAAAAGTGAAATGGTGCGATTCGAGCTTTTCCCAGCTGAAAGAGGCGGGCTCCTGCCCTGTATCATAATACTGGGCTCTCAGTCCGCTTCCTGCCAGTGCAAGAATAATTAATATGATGCCTTTCCTTATCATCCGCTTTAGTGTTTAAAAATATAAAAGTTTAATCAAATTGATTAAATTCGCCACCAGTATATTTTATTCTATTAACAGATTGAAAGTATTATAGTTTATGAAAAAATACAGGCTGTTTAACCTTTCTTTCGGGTGGTTGTCTTTCCTTATAGCTGCAATTACTTATATTTTAACTGTTGAACCAACACTCAGTTTATGGGATTGTGGTGAATTTATTGCCACGGCATTTAAGCTTGAAGTGGGTCATCCCCCGGGAGCACCGATGTTTATGATAC
>JAZBOI010000193.1:0-2067 GCA_036351095.1 Bacteroidales bacterium
GGGCCGCGTAAAGTAAGGGGTGAGTGTGCTGATGTTGGTTCAGGTGATGCCAATCTTCTCAGGTATATCCTCGATGAGAAGGATATTGAATGCTTCCTGACAGGTGGAGGAACAGGGTACTACGACATGCGCAGAACAGACCGTTTGCAGCCTGCAACACTGCTTCATTTCCCCGTTCCCGCAACAGAGCTGGAGATTTCTGGTCTTGAGCATTACACTATCAATGCCGTTGCCGACGGTGTTGACGGATCTGCAGGTGACTGGTCAGGTTATGATACGAAGTAAGCGGGATATTAATTGAAAATTTAAAAAATTTTAGATATGAAAAATAAATTATTCAAATATATCTCTTTCTTTGCCGCACTTGTCATGATCATGAGTGCCTGCGAGAAATCTGATATAGATAAAGCAAATGAAGAATATGATTTCAGCAAGATCATCCCGGTAGTGCAGGGGGTTAGCGGACCTTCAACCGTTGTTCAGACTTTTCCCAGAGAATATTCTGCGAACTATTTCAGGGGAGGCTCAACCTGGGCCTGGAGTGTTTCCGGAGCTACTTTAGTATCAACAAGTGATGATGGACACGATGCCACTGTTGATTTTCCTGATGTAGGAGATGTTGTTATAACAGTGACCGAAACCACCCTGGGAGGTGTCACATCTGAACCATATACCTATGCTGTTACTGTAAATGCCCCGGTTGTAGAGGGAGTAAGCGGTCCTACACATGTAAATCAGACTTTCATCGAGAAGTTTTCTATTCCTTATTCACGTGAAGGTTCCACATGGGAATGGACTGTGACCGATGCTGTACTTGATTCAGTAAGTCCCGATACTAAAGAAGCCTTCGTGCTTTTTGATACGCAGGGAACTGCCACAGTTTCAGTTGTAGAAACTGTTCATAGTGGCATCGAGACAGATCCTTACGATGTTACGGTTACTGTTGCCCAATATTGTCCGCTGGAGGATCTGAGTGACCTTGCAGGAACTTATACAGGAACAGACAGCGAAGGTTACGCTACCAATGTAGTTACATCGGTGGATGGGGATGATTTCTTAATTACTGGTTTATGCGTGGGATGGATGGAAGGTTACTGGGGTGAAACAATCACTGAGATGGTTCCACTGGTTGTAACAATGAATGTGAATGGAACGCTAGAGATCGAAAGGCAGTATGCTATGACTACCGATTGGAACGGAGATCCTTATAGATATGAGATCGCTGCAACCGGCAGATGGAATAACTGCAATAAGACTCTATATATTGAGTATGACCTCTACTATGAAGGTGAGAGCGGCGTAACTATTTCTATTGTTGAGGATATAGCTTTGGTGCCTTAGTGGATCGAAGCAATATTAACATTTCAAAAGGCTGCCTGAAACAGGCAGCCTTTTTAGTAACTATACGGGCATTATAAAATAAGAGTTATTTTATTTTAAAAAATAAATCTGATGAGAACAAGATTATTAGTACTGGCTCTCTTGGTAATATCTATCGTCTCGTGCAAGAAAGATACTACAGATGAGTTTATTGGTGATTCAGGAGTTTTCACTGATAAAAGGGATGGGAAGGATTATTCCTGGGTAAGGATTGGTGATCAGATATGGATGGCTGAGAACCTTGCTTACCTTCCGGAGGTATATCCTGGCGCTGAAGGTAGCGAGGATCTAGGTAAAGAAAATGATTCTTTCTATTATGTTTATGGTTACAATGGTACCAATGTTGAAGAAGCAAAGGCTACAAATAACTATAATACATATGGTGTATTATACAACTGGAGAGCTGCTATGGAGTCCTGTCCCGATGGATGGCATCTTTCAACTGATGATGACTGGCTTGAACTGGAAGAGGAAATGGGCATAACTGACAATCTTCTGGAATTTAATGTGTATCGGGGGGATGATGCAGGCGACAGGCTAAAGGAAACAGGTACTGTACACTGGTCTGCGCCCAATGACGGGGCTACAGATGAATTTGGTTTCTCAGCTTTAGCAGCTGGTCATAGGAGTGTTGCATTTAGTGGTCTTGGAGACTATTGCTGGATACTTACTTCAACCCGACGCCCA
>JAZBOI010000194.1:0-4174 GCA_036351095.1 Bacteroidales bacterium
ATAAAAGACTGCTCTGACTCCCTCAGCCTGCCTGCACTGTAGGACTGGCTGCTGATATACCTGCGGTAGAGGATTATCAGGAAGACAATCAGTAAGAGGGTAAGCGATACGATGAGCAATGAATTTCTGATTATGTAAATCTGGTAGAAATCACCCGGGGCTGAAAATACCATCCCAAAATTACGCCTCAGAAGATCAACCGAATAATATGAAGAAATAACCCTTATACTCTTGCCAGCAACATCAATCGAATGCTGTACATTACCGCTGATTCCTTCCAGGATATTATCACTGATGCGCCTGAGGTTTCTTATTTCAATATCGTCCGTGCCTGGCCTGTTACTGACTCTATCGGCATAATAGTTAGAAAATACAACTTCACCCTGCCCGTCAATCAGCCACTGCCATTGTTGTTCTTCAATCTTGTATTTGCTGAAAAGGTTGCTGAAATAATTGATATAATCGACTGTCAGGATGATATTCCCGATTAGAGTACCATCGGTCCCGTACACGGGTTTTACAAGGTCCCATTTATACCTGCTCGGCTCAAGCCTGTCACCGGCAAGCAATTCTTTCTGATCCTGTGCTATATAGGTATTGTCTATCCATGCACCTGTCTCCAGGTCTTTATATAATATGAAAACCCGGGCCTGCATTCCGTTATATTCAATGGTCTCAATAAAATTTTCATACTTACTGTAATAGAATTTGAGCTTCTCAATCATCAGTTCCTTTGCCCTGGGCATTTCTTCATTGAATAAATCAGGAAGATTTTCCTCCCTTATTATCGTATTTATATCACTCTCAAATTCAATATTGGTACTGTTCACTTCCGAACCTATCAGTGCCACCTGTTGCCCGAGCAAATCTTTTACATAGTCTATCTGCTTATTATAAAGGTTATTATAATAAAAATAGTTGATAAGCAGGATAAGCAGGAATGTAACAACAGTAAGAATGGTAAGACGTTTCATAGGTTAAAAAAATTAATTTTCCTCAAGCTGTAAACGCTTCGCTTTCAAATAAACACTCTGTTTAATATAAGCCTTAAAGATAGGGTATTATTAAAAAAAGTAAGAATTTATCTGTACTTTGAGCTATCGTCGCCGTAAAAAATCTTAAGGTAGCTCCTGTACCTGAATTCTTCAATTTTCCCTTCTTCAAGCTGTTTTTTTACCTCGCATCCCGGTTCGTTAAGATGCAGGCAGTTATAGTACCTGCACCTGTCAGAAGCCCTGAATATCTCAGGGAAGAAGTGGTAAATTTCTTCTTTATCCATGTCAATAATCCCAAAGCCCTTAATACCCGGTGTATCTATTACATATGCACCCATACTTAAAGTATACATTTCAGCAAAAGTGGTTGTATGCCTGCCCATTTTGTGGTATTCCGATATATTTCCAACTTTGATATTGAGTGATGGCTCCAGTTTATTAATAAGTGTAGACTTGCCCACACCCGAATTACCGGCCAGCAGGCTTACCCTGTCTTTCAACAGCCCGGCAAGCATGCTTACATCACTGTCATTGAACAATGAGACACTGTAGGAAGCATAACCAATACTCTTATACACTTCAAGCAGGTAGTCCAGCTTTGTCTTATGTTCGCTGTTATAAATATCTGTTTTGGTGAATATGATTTTCGCCGGCACCCGGTATGCTTCGGCAGTAACCAGCACCCTGTCAATAAATTCAGGATGTGTTTCGGGTTGGATTATGCTTGCCAGCAGTAACAACTGGTCAATATTGGCAGCAATTATCTGTGATTCACTTGAAAGCTTGGAAGCCTTTCGTATGATATAGTTTTTTCTTTCTTCAATCCCGCTTATAATACCTGTGCTGCCGTCATCACTTAATTCATACAGGACATAATCTCCCACGGTAAGCGGGTTTGTTGTTCTGAAGCCCTTAACCCTGAATTTTCCTTTTACGAAGCACTCCGTGATATTTCCCTTTTCATCGGAAACCTTGTACCTGCTGCCTGCTGATTTTATAACCAGTCCTCTCTTCATCTCATTTTCATTGCTGCCCTTCTCCACTGCCATCAAAAAGAGGGGGATGCATCTCATCGTACCCGCTTGCCTGCTGGTATTTACTGGCGGCCAGTAAAATGCTGGCTTCATCATACAGTTTACCTATGAAGCAAATACTGCCCGGGCTGTTTTCCTTATTAAAGCCGTTAGGAACAACCACGCAGGGATGTCCGGTAAGGTTGGTAACAAGCAACTGGTTACCCCCGAAGCTGGGTGCTATAAGCACATCATAATCCTTCATAAGCTTTTCCATCTCCTCCATCAGTAATGTCCTGTAGCGCATGGCCTGGATATATTCCACAGCGGGTATGAAACGTGCCGCCCTGAAAGTGTTTGGCCAGCTCCATTCATCCTGTGCTGTCAGCACTGAATCGAGCCCACTGCGGGTAAGCTCATCAAAAGCTGCCGCGGCTTCGGCATAGAGTATTATTCGCAGGCTGCTCACCGGAATACCTTCAAAGTCCATTTCCACTGGGATAAGATCCACTCCCATCCTGTTGAAAACTGACAATACTTCCAGGTCATTGCTCTGATTTTCATAATCATTCCTGAACTCATTCTTGAGGTATGCTATTTTAAGACTCTTTATATCAGTATTAAAGTTATAATTAAAAGCCTTATCCACCACTGTATTGTCAATACCATCGCTACCTCTTATTACATCGAACACGAGTGCACAGTCGTCGGCCGACCGGCATATTGGTCCTATCTTATCCATGCTCCAGCTCAGCGCCATAGCGCCGGCGCGGCTGACCCTCCCGAAGCTTGGTCTCAGTCCTGTTACACCACAGCGGGTCGATGGGGACACAATTGAGCCCAGTGTTTCTGTACCCAGGCTGAAGGCCACGAGGCCAGCTGCGGTGGCCGAGGCCGATCCTGCAGATGAGCCACTGGATCCCTGTTCGGGATTCCAGGGGTTGCGCGATACACCACCAAACCACACATCACCCATTGCAAGGGCTCCCATGGAGAGTTTGGCAACAAGCACTGCACCGGCTTCTTCGAGCTTCTCCACCACCGTGGCTGTTTCGTCAATCACCTGCTCCCTGTAGGGCATGGCACCCCAGGTTGTTTTATAGCCTTCAACGGCCAGCAGGTCTTTTACACCATAAGGTATGCCGTGAAGCGGTCCCCTGTAATTACCCTGTGATATTTCCCTGTCGGCCCGTTCGGCCTGCTCCAGGGCAAGGTTCTCGGTAATAGTCACCACACAGTGCAGGGTATCCCCGTACTTTTTTAGCCTGTCAAGATAGATTTTTGTAAGCTCAAGCGAACTTAAATCACCATTCCTGATAAGCTGTGACAGTTCCTCAACGCTGAGAAATGCAATTTCCGCGTCGGTGTCGGGCCTTAGCACTTCCCTCACCGGCACGGGATTGGCAAATTCCTGTACTTCCTCATCGTCAGGATTGACAAGTGGTTTGAACACCATTGCAGGGGCAACGCTGTTATCAAGACTGAAGCGGCGCATCTGCTCATAGTTCACCAGGTGCCTTTTCAGAAATCTCTGCATCTGCCTGTGCTCGGCAGTGTCGAAATGCAGACCAATAAGGTTTTCGGATTTAATAATCAGCGAATCGTTAAAGTCAACTAATTCATTCTCCTGTTCATTGCCCTTACTTCCACATGATACAATCATTGCTGTAAAAAACGCGGCAAGCAGGCAGAGGTAAATATTTCTCATGATGCTGTTTTATTTAAGCTGCAAAATACAAAAAAAGGAGTAATGCAAACCATGAATAAAACAAAAACCGGATATGCCTGCCCGGGCCTGCTGACACAAAATTAACGGGAAATCAGCTTTCAGATGCCATCAGGAAGAAGGGCTTCATCTCGAAGCTGTGATAATATGGCCTCAGTCGCTCAGTGTTATAGTAATTCCTGACATCAACAAGCTTCTTTGATGAGACAACCATGTCGATTGGCACATTGTCATAGCGGCCATTCTTAAGTACCACCAGCCTGCCATGTATTCCCTTGAGGATAAGGTCAAGCGCAAGGTTACCATAGGCCATCGGGACAATTGAATCAAGGGCATCGGGATCGCCGCCCCTTACCATATAACCAAGTTTCTGGTTTATTACATTGATTGTCTTGCCATTGTTATATTTTACAGAAAGTCTTTTCAACTCATTTGAAACA
>JAZBOI010000195.1:0-2242 GCA_036351095.1 Bacteroidales bacterium
TATTACTTTCTTGGCTTTCAATCCCTTGTAGAAGGAAAAAATTCCTACCAGGAAGAAGATGGCAGCTATTGATGCCAGCAGAATATCACCTGTCTTTATCCCTGGTTCCAGGGCTGATGATGCCGGCAAGCCGGGATCGTACCATATTGTTACCTCTTTCCCTGCAGGATATTTTGTCTGTATTTTTTTGGCAGAGTTAACATTATTGTCCATGGCTTGTTCTCCCGCGTTTATCTTTGATGAGCTGTATTTTTTGCCATCCACGGAGTAGGTATAGGCTATATCAGGCTGGTAATGTGTCTTGCCATCCCTGGTCCACACATCGATATCAGACCTGGTAATTACTCCCTGCACTGTAGGCCAGCTTTTCGATGAGCTTGCATATTGGAGGGGGGGAAGGGCAAAAACAAAAAATATTGCTCCACCGACCAATGCGAATATTATTCCCAGGGTCACCGGATTTGCATTACCCGGCTTTCTTGTCGTTCTGGTTCCGATTCCTATTCTCATCTGATTTATTATATTATTAGGTATTAATTTGGGTTAATCTTTTATACAGCGGTCAGATAATCCATAGATCTGATTACTTTTCTAATCCTTTACACAACGGACGGAATACGCGTACTCTTTATGGCTTTCATCTCCCCGTCCTGAGTGCGAATTGTTATAGTACAGAGATCTGTCTATAACCCTGGAGTAGGAGGTGGTGTTACTCCACCATTTGCCGTAGCGTCCGCTACCGCTGAATGTTTCATTGTATAGGAAGCCACCGGGTAAGGCTTCGAAACTACTTGAGCCAAAAGCCGTGTTGCTTTTCAGTAAGCCTGGATCCCATGATGAAGAATTTCCTGCCAGCTGACTTCCTTCATCGTTACCTCTACTCAAACACCCTATTTCATCAGCTTCTTCCTGGCTCATGCCAAGGTGCATCTCCAGGACTTTCCATTCATCATCTGAAGGGAGATGCCAGCCTGTAGGACATGCTTCTGTTGCAGCCGGCCAGTTATACAGAACCCCGTAATCTTCATAATTATCAGTTGCCTTTGCATTATCCACACTGGTTCCGTCGTAAGCTTCAACATAGTACCGGGGATCGGTGTCTGACATATCGGATGGTTGATTAACCGATGGCAGGTATGCAAGGTTTTCAGCCATCCATGTCTGGTTCCCTATTTTGATCAACTTATACTGTTTCCCGTCGCGGTTATCGGTAAAGGTATTTTCTTCCTCCTGTGGATCCTCATTTTCCGGACCGGACTTTTCGCAGCTGACGATAAGTGCAATCATGAGCAATGAAAAAGAAAGTAGCTTCAAGACTTTTATTGTTTTCATAATGTGTGTTGTTATATATCTGTTAAGTAAGGAGTTGAGAAGGTTTATTTTGCCCCGGTCGACTTTAGTACCTCAACAATATTTTTATACCCTGCTTCTGTGGCAATAGACAGGGGTGTCTTGCCTTTGTTTGATCTGGCGTTAACTTTTGCCCCGTGTTCGACCAGGAAGCTGACCAGCTTTTCATTGCCTGATTCCACTGCCCAGAACAGGGGAGTGTATCCACCGTAATAGTCTGTTGTATTTGTTTCATCAATATCAGCACCCTCTGACAGAAGGAATTCGATGAATTCGTAAGAAATGACTTCCCTGGAAAGTCCAATATTCGTACATTGTGTAATAACCCCATTGCCCTTGTCCGATCGCACATTGATGTCTGCTCCTCTGGCGAGAAGGTCTTTTGCTATCTCTTCGGAGCATCCACATGCCAGTATCAGGGCAGTACTCCCGTCGTTAGACTTTGCTTTGATATCCGCACCTTTTTCAATTAAGAATTTTGCTGCATCTGTTTTGCAACTGTTCAATGCCCACATCAGCGGGGTATAACCTTGTCTTTTATCATGGTGATTAATATCAGCACCTGCTGAAAGAAGAACGTTCATCATTTCTGTGCTAGTTGCCAGTGTCAGGGCTGTATATCCCATCATATCA
This sequence comes from Bacteroidales bacterium, assembly GCA_036351095.1. Classification (GTDB taxonomy): domain Bacteria; phylum Bacteroidota; class Bacteroidia; order Bacteroidales; family VadinHA17; genus UBA9300. The sequence goes on from JAZBOI010000195.1 coordinate 1,984, forward strand.
TCTTCCTGGTTTGCATCGGCGCCTTCTGCAAGCGATGCCTTAGCGCCTTCAATATCGTTGTTTCTTACCTTGCTTAGCAGATTTCCCTGCTGTGGGAAAAGGTTTGTTGATATTAACAACCCGGTCAGTATAGCCACGACTGTTAACAGTTTGTTGTTTATTTTAAATCTCATTGGATTAAGTTTTGTTATTGATATTTTTTTTCACAGAATCTTCAGTTGATTTTTAATGATATTGAATGATCACTTATCTAAGTCGA
>JAZBOI010000196.1:0-8001 GCA_036351095.1 Bacteroidales bacterium
GCAGATGAAAACCAGTTCGATATTATTCATGCTCATGACTGGCTGGCTTACCCGGCCGGGATAGCAGCAAAAATGACTTCGGGAAAGCCCCTGGTTATACATGTCCATGCGACTGACTTTGACCGCAGCGGAGGTAAGGTGAATCCTGTGGTATATGATATAGAAAAAAGAGGCATGGAGGCAGCCGACAAGATTATTACAGTAAGTAATCTTACAAGGGAAACGGTAATAAACAAATATAATATTGATCCCTCAAAGGTGACTACCGTATATAATGCGGTTGAGCCGGTTGGAGGTGTTTATGATGAGTACAAACCGCATATCATTAATGACAAAATCGTTACTTTCCTGGGCCGGATTACCCTGCAAAAAGGACCGGAATATTTTATAGAAGCAGCCTACAGGGTGCTGCAGGTAATGGATAATGTACGTTTTGTAATGGCAGGAAGCGGTGATATGATGGAAAGGATGATACGAAGGGCGGCAGAGCTGGAAATAACTGACCGCTTTCACTTCACAGGTTTCCTCAGGGGAACAGATGTATACTGGATGCTGAGAATGAGTGATGTCTATATAATGCCTTCCGTGTCGGAACCCTTCGGAATATCCCCGCTGGAAGCAATGCAATCAAATGTGCCCGTAATAATAAGCAAGCAATCGGGTGTGGCAGAGATATTAACCCATGCCGTTAAAATTGATTTCTGGGATATTGATGCCATGGCTGACGCAATACATGCAATCCTGTCATATCCTGCACTTTCAAGGATGTTTATTGAGAAAGGCAGGGAGGAAGTTGAAACACTTAAGTGGGAAAACTCTGCAATGCATGTAAGGGGAGTATACATAGACGCTTTGAATTAAATAATATTTAAACTACAGATATGAAAGGAGTTTGCCTGTTTTTTGAATTACATCAACCCCTTAGATTAAGGAGGTATCGTTTTTTTGATATAGGAAATGATCATTACTATTATGATGATTATACCAATGAAACAATATTAAGGACGGTTGCTGAAAAATGTTACCTTCCGGCAAACAGGATAATGCTCGATCTTATTAAGAAGCACGGTGATAAATTTAAAGTGTCCTTTTCACTCACCGGGGTGCTCATCGAGCAGCTTGAGACATATGCACCGGAAGTGCTGGATTCGTTCAGACAGCTTGCAGAAACAGGTCAGGTCGAGTTCCTGGCTGAAACATATTCTCATTCACTGGCCTGTATGGGTAACAGGGAGGAGTTTGTCAAGCAGGTTGAAAGGCACAGCAGGAAGATAGAAGAATGCTTCGGGGTCAGACCGCGCTCTTTCAGGAATACCGAAATGGTATATTCTGACGAAATAGGAAGCTGGGTGGCAGACATGGGTTTCTTAACCATGCTCACAGAGGGAGCCAAACACATACTGGGATGGAGGAGTCCCGATTTTCTCTATTGTAATGACATTAATCCAAAACTGCAAATACTGCTCAGAAACTTCCAGTTAAGTGATGACATAGCTTTCAGGTTTGGCAACCGTGACTGGAGTGAATGGCCACTTACGGCAGATAAATATGCCCTGTGGATGAAGAAAAGAAGCAAGGATGCTGAACTGATCAACCTCTTTATTGATTATGAAACATTCGGTGAGCATCAAAAAGCTGAAACAGGCATTTTTGACTTCCTTAAGGCCCTGCCCGCTGCAATAATGAAGAAAACAGATTTTAATTTCATGACGCCTGCTGAAGTGGTCAATGAGTTTCAGCCTGTTTCGGCCATTAAAGTGCCTAACCCGATATCATGGGCGGATGAAGAGAGGGACCTGACTGCCTGGCTGGGTAATGATCTTCAGGATGCTGCTTTCAATAAACTGTATTCACTGACAGGAAGGGTTGAAAACTGTGAGGATGCCGGAATAAGGAAAGACTGGGATTTTCTCCAGGTAAGCGATCATTTTTATTATATGTGCACCAAGTTCTTTTCGGATGGTGCGGTCCACCAGTATTTCAATCCCTATGAATCGCCATATGACGCCTTTATGAACTATATGAATGTATTGAGCGATTTTGAAATACGACTCGATTCAATCTGTCCTGAACATTCAGACAACCAGGAGCTTATTAGCCTGAGAAATAAAATAGAGCAGATAGAGGAAGAACTTAATGAACGGGAACAGGAAGTACGTTCATTGAGGGCTAAAATGAAATCAATGACAGTGTCAACAACAAAAACGGACACGGCAGGCAGGTCAGCCAAAACTGAAAGCAAAGGGAAGGTGCGGCAGACCAAAACGACAAAAACCGGAAAAACAACTAAGAAGACAAATACAAAAAAGAAATAAGGAGAAAAATGAAAGGAGCAAAAATGATTGACCTGCTGTTTGAAACCAGCTGGGAAATTTGCAATAAAGTTGGAGGCATACATACCGTAATATCTACTAAAGCACTTAACATAGTCAATGAACTGGATGATAATTACATATTAATAGGACCCGATGTATGGAGGGATGAGGGGGAGAATCCTGAATTTATACCTGACAACAGTCTTTTTTCTGACTGGAAAGATAAAGCGGCCAGTGAAGGTCTCAGGGTCAGGTCAGGGCGGTGGAACATACCGGCAAAGCCGGTTGTCCTGCTCGTCGATTTCACACCCTACTTCAATGAGAAGAACGAAATATTTGCCAGGCTGTGGGAACAGTATAAACTGGACAGCCTTTCAGGGGAATGGGATTATATAGAGCCTGCACTCTTTGGTTATGCTGCCGGCAAGGTGGTTGAAAGCTTTACAGGCTTTTATAACGGGTACCAGGATATAGTAGCCCAGTTCCATGAATGGATGACCGGCGTGGGAGTGCTCTACCTGAAGGAAAATGCACCCTGGGTGAGTACATCCTTTACAACGCATGCAACTGTTCTGGGCAGGACAATAGCGGGCAATAACCGTCCACTTTACAGCAAGCTGGAGAGTTATAACCCGCAGCAGGTAGCACGTGAATTCAACGTGGTTGCCAAACGCTCGCTCGAAAAGACTGCAGCACACGCATCAGACGTTTTTACCACGGTGAGTGAAATAACCTCAAAAGAATGCTCGGCTTTTCTGGAAAAGGACGTTGACATTGTTACACCCAACGGTTTTGAGGACAACTTTGTGCCCGGTGAAGGGGAATATGGTGATAAACGGAAGGAAGCCAGGGAGATACTGCTTAATGCCGCAGGCATAATATCCGGGAGGGACCTGGCAGATGATTCAATGCTGGTTGTTACTTCAGGAAGATATGAATACCATAACAAGGGAATAGACATTTTTATCGAAGCCCTGGCAAAGGCTGACAGGGAAATAAAACCGGGCCGGAATATTGTGGCTTTTATAATGGTGCCGGCCTATCATAAGGGACCAAGAAAAGACATTGCCGATTACCTCAGCGGAGTGTCCGGCGATATTCCCGGTGGCGAAAATATCCTTTCTCACGGATTGCATAACCCCGGGACCGACCCTGTTATGAATGCCCTGGAAAGCAATAAACTGAGGAATACCGATGATAATAATGTCATCTGTATATTCGTTCCATCTTACCTCAATGGTAATGACGGGATCTTCAACAGGTCATATTACGACCTGCTGATTGGTTTCGACCTCACGGTATTTCCATCATACTATGAACCCTGGGGATATACCCCGCTGGAGAGCCTTATGTTCTCCATTCCGACAGTGACCACCACTCTTGCCGGCTTCGGCCTGTGGGTCAGAAATCATCATCCGGGGCATGGCGACGGCATTTGTGTTGTTGAAAGGGATGATTTCAACCGTGAACAGGTGGCAAATGAAATAAGCGAATATATCCTGAGGCTGTACGGGCTTGATAAAGTCCAGACTGGAAAGATACGGGAAGAGGCTTTCAGTATTTCCCGCATAGCCAATTGGAACAAACTGGTTGATCATTATTTCGAGGCCTATGAAATAGCCCTTGAAAGGTCAAAGAAAAGAAGGGATGAACCCAGGGAGCTGTCAGCAGTATTGCTCCGGAAAGATATTATTGCCCGTAAGCCTCACGAGGTGCCTGTCTGGAAAGACATTTACATACAGTCAGACCTTCCCGAGCGACTCTCTGTTCTGAAGGAACTATCCTGTAACATGTGGTGGTCATGGAATCATGAGGCGCAGAATGTCTTCAGGAGGATAGATCCTTCCCTGTGGGAAGAAACAGACCATAATCCCTGCCAGCTGCTGGAAAGGGTAGATTACAAGAGGCTTAAGGTGCTGGCTGAGGATGAGGAATATATAGCAGACCTGGAAAATGTATATTCTGAGTACAGGACATATATGGACAGGCCATATAGTGAAAATACACCCCTGGTAGCCTATTTCAGTATGGAGTTTGGTATACACCATTCACTTAAAACCTATTCGGGCGGACTGGGTGTACTTGCAGGTGATTATCTGAAAGAGGCGAGCGACTCCAACTATAATATTGTGGGCGTAGGCCTTCTCTACCGCTTTGGTTATTTCAGACAGCAGATCGGGCCTAAAGGACAGCAAATGGCCATCAGCGAAGCAGAGGATTTTTCTCAGCTTGCTGTTTCGCCCGTGGAAGATGAGGAAGGCAAACAAATGAAAATATCCCTTGTCTGGCCGGGCCGTACTGTAAAGGCCCGCATATGGGAAGCAAAGGTGGGTAAAGTGCGTTTGTTACTGCTCGATACCGACTTTGATGAAAACAGTAATGAAGACAGGCAGGTCACACATCATCTTTATGGTGGAGACCATGAGAACAGGCTCAAGCAGGAACTGCTCCTGGGTATAGGAGGTATACGGGCGCTAAGAACACTGGGCATTAAGCCAGATATTTACCACAGCAACGAAGGTCATTCGGCCTTTATTGGCCTTGAACGGATGCGATACCTGATGGAAAAGCGCCATCTTACTTTTGAAGAAGGACTGGAGGCCATACGCGCTTCAACGCTCTTTACAACCCATACACCTGTACCTGCCGGTCATGATTCCTTTGATGAGGGTTTGCTCAGGAAGTATATCCCTCACTACCCTGAGAGGCTAAAGATTACCTGGGAACGGCTCATAAGCCTGGGAAGGGCATATAATGACACTTCCGGTAAGTTCAATATGAGTTATCTTGCTGCACGCATGTCCCAGGAAATTAACGGTGTGAGTAAACTGCACGGTGAAGTAAGCCGGAGGATGTTAAACGTGCTCTGGCCCGGCTACCTTGAGGAGGAATTGTTCATTGGTCATGTAACAAACGGAGTTCATTATCCCACATGGTTAAATAAGCAATGGAAGAAATTGTACCGTGAACTGACCGGGGAGAAGAATTTTGACCAGACGGACAAGTCCAGGTGGGAGATAATATACTCGGTTCCCGACAAGGATATTTACGAGATAAAGACCCTGCTTAAGCAGAACCTTTTCGAGTGGATACGCAAGAGGATACAGACTGAAATGATGAATAAGAGGGTAAGCCCCCGGCGCCTGATAAATATCAGTAACCATCTTAACCCCGATGCCCTTACTATAGGTTTTGCCCGCAGGTTTGCCACCTACAAAAGGGCAACACTTCTTTTCAAGGACCTCGACAGGCTCAATGAAATAATAAATGACCCGGATAAACCCGTCCAGTTTATTTTTGCCGGCAAGGCCCATCCTCATGACGGAGGCGGACAGAGCCTTATTGAACGTATAATTGAAGTTTCGCATATGCCCCAGTTCGAAGGAAAGATTATCTTCCTGGAGAATTATGATATGGAAATGTCAAAGCAACTGATCAGCGGGGTGGATATATGGCTCAATACACCTACAAGACCCCTCGAAGCTTCCGGCACCAGCGGTGAGAAGGCTGTGATGAACGGCACCATACATTTCAGTGTGCTTGACGGTTGGTGGGTTGAAGGTTACAGGGCCTATGCAGGATTTGCCCTGCCGCTTAAACGTACCTTTGCCAACCAGGAACTGCAGGATGATGTGGATGCTGAGACCATCTACAATATGCTTGAATATGAGATTATACCTGCCTATTATGACAGGGATGATCATGGTGTACCTGTTGAATGGATAAGCTATATCAAAAATTCTATGGTGCAGGTTGCACCTCAGTTTACTATGAAGAGGATGATAGATGATTATTATGAATCCTATTATATGAGACTGTGGGAGAGGTCGAAACTGCTCAAGGAAAATAATTATGCCAGGGCCATTGCCCTGTCTGCCTGGAAGCGCTGGATGGAGAATGAATGGGATAAGCTGGAAATACTCACTTACAGCTTTGAAAAGCCCGGGGAGAATATCTATAAGGCAGGAGTTACCTATAAGGGTGAGGTGATGCTTAACGTTAACGGCATACCGCCTGAGAATGTAGGAGTGGAATTTATCATCACCCAGATGACACAGAGCGGGGATTACCAGTTCATCTCCAAGTATGATCTTGAATATATAAGCTCTAAAAACGGCAGGTCGCTTTACCGCCTCGAGATGGTGCCCGAAAAAGCAGGCACATTCTTTTATGGCCTGAGGCTGTACCCGAAGAATGATGATTTACCACACCGCCAGGATTTTTACCTGCTCAAGTGGATTGATTGATTCGTTTCAGGGGGGCCATCTTGTATACTATGCCCGTGCGTGCCGGCAGGTAAAGGCTGACCTTCAGCGGGGCATTCAGCTTTTCTCCCGGGGCCCTGGATGAAATGTAGATCATATCCCTGTCGATACGGTCATAGCCTCCGAACTCTTTCCTGTCGGTGTCAAAGACAATTATGAACCTCCCGGCAAGGGGTATCCTGTAATCCGTAAATGAGTTTGAGGGGTGAAAATTGAACACAAAAAGGTAATCTCCGCGGATGAAGGCCAGGATGTTATCACCGTTATGACTGTAGATCTTATCACATACTCTGTTTGAGAGCAGATCATTGTCTTTAACAAAGGCAATCATGCTGAAATCAAAATCATAGAGATAATGATATTTAAGGTCATCCCGGTCGGCCAGGCTCCATTGCCTTCTTGCATATTTAAAACTCCAGTTATTACCTTCCCTGGGAAAGTCGATCCATTCGGGGTGGCCAAATTCATTGCCCATGAAGTTAAGGTAAGCACCACTGGCAGTTGAGATGGTAATGAGCCTTATCATTTTATGCAGGGCTATTGCCCTGTCTATCTTAAGACTATCTATATCCTTGCTCATATTGAAATACATCTCTGCATCAGCAAGCCTGAATATAATTGTCTTGTCACCCACCAGTGCCTGGTCGTGCGATTCACAGTACGACACTGTATTTTCTTCGGCCCTGTGTGTTGTCAGCTCATGGAAAAGCCCGTCCATATTCCATTCCTCGTCTTTCTGCTCCTTTATCAGCTTGATCCAGTAATCGGGTATACCCATGGCCAGCCTCAGGTCGAAACCTGTTCCGCCGCTGTCGATACTGCATGCTATACCCGGCATACCACTCATTTCCTCGGCAATGCTTATTGCTGAAGGCTTGATCATATGAAGCAGCTTATTGGCAAGCTTCAGGTATATAAGTGCATCATTATCCTGGCCACCATCAAAATACATATCATAGGAAGTAAAGTTTCTTTCCAGTCCATGGTCATAATAAAGCATACTTGTTACACCATCAAACCTGAACCCGTCAATCTTATATTCCTCCATCCAGTACCTGATATTCGACAGGAGGAAATGTATAACATGATCCTTCCCGTAATTGAAGCAAAGAGAATTCCATGCTACGTGCATTCGCCTCTCATCCGAATGGAAATACTGCCCGGGGTCACCATCAAAGAGCCCAAGGCCTTCATTAATATTACTGACTGAATGTGAGTGTACAAGATCTATTATTACAGCCAGCCCAAGGCCATGCGCTTCATCAACCAGGGCTTTAAGATCATCGGGGCTTCCGAACCTTGATGATACGGCAAAAAAGTTGGAGACATGGTAACCGAATGAACCGTAATAGGGATGTTCCTGTATGGCCATCAGCTGTATGGTGTTATAGCCGTTTCTTGCTATGCGGGGTAATACCTGC
>JAZBOI010000197.1:0-2391 GCA_036351095.1 Bacteroidales bacterium
TAACAGCGACCTTTGCCCGGGAGTCAGACTAAGTTCACTGTCTTCATTATACAGCTCCCTGAGAATAATATTTGCATGAGTGATAGCACTGTATGATCCTTCCCACTGCCCACTTAACATGTAGTAATAAGGATTAGCCAGGCTGTTATCGTACTCCTCGATCAGCTCCCTGGGCTCAATGGAATAATTGTACCATTTACCCCACGCACATGTATGGTGGTCAGCCATTACAGCCATTGGCCCGGCAAGGCTGGAATAATCTTGTATGCAATTATGCCAGGTCCGGAAGGCCCCTCCCGCCAGTTTTATAATATTGTCCTGGTCAGAGAAAACACGTGATCCGTCAGGTTCATTCTTATTTATTACCTCGAGGTCGGCGCAACTGTAAGATGTGAATACAAAAATCACTGTTACCAGTAAATATTTAAGTGTTCTCATGCTCAGTATATTATATGTTATTCTTCATCATATCCTGTCCAGCCTCCGGCTGAACCCTGTATCCCGTCAGCGACTGCATTGATTGTATAATGAGGCACCCCCATCAGCGAAAGTTCCTCAGCCGGCACCGGGAAATGTAAGAGGGTTCCCGGCTGCAACCGGTCTGTCCTTCGCATATCGTAAAAAGAAATCCCTGCACCTGTAAGGTAACATTCTATTTCCTTTTCATCAAGAATTTGCCTTAGAATATCATCAACGGGCAGGACATCGGGTAACCCGCCACGCACCTTACGTGGCCCGGCAGGGTCATTGAGGATATCCAGGGCCCCGGAAGTATCTCCCGTCCTCAGTAAAGCTTCGGCCTCCAGCAGTCTTACTTCCCAGGCCAGGAAGCTGGGCCTGTGCCCCTCACAACCCGGGGGAATTAACACGTCTTCATACCTCTTGTAATAATACTTGGACCAGAGGTAATATAGATAGGTGGGAAAGTTACTATCAATTAACCAATAATAATCCGTAACCAAACGATTATCCCCCGGAGTGGCCGGATCGGGGAAGTTACCATCCGCTGTGTTCCATGATTCATTGTCTGCCGGCCACCTGGAAGGAAAACTATGATCCATCAGGTTTATAATCCTGTGATCCACCCTTTCCCAGCCAAGCCATGTGGCATAGAGGTAATATTTATCATACCAGCCGTACAATTCGCCAAAAAAAGGAGAGAAATCCCAGTCTATGCCATTTTGAGCATAATCGAGCACTTTTGTCCAGTCTATAGAATTATTATGCTCCTTTGTCCTGGAGCTGTAGGCCAGTATCCTTGCTGCATATGAGTTTGCCAGTTGTGAGAGTTCCACATTGGTCATTGCCTGTCCCGCCATCCATTCTTCAGGTACATCAAACTGGTTTGCATCTGCTATTTCAATAGCCCTGTCGAGCATCAGAAGTGATTCATCAATTACTTCCTGCCAGCTGCTCAGCTCTATGCCTGCCAGGTCACTGTCCCAGTACACTACAACAGCCTTATCGAATACCAGTCCCAGGTAACCATGTGTCACACCTGCAACAAACCAGCTGAATGCTTCAACCAGTTTATTATTGCTACCCGCGCTTCCAAAATCCATTCCCTGGTAGAGCTGCCGGAGAGCATAGCAGGCATCACCATTGGCCAAATAAGAATTTTTCCACTGGTCTGATATAATAAAATAGTACTCATAGGACGTACTGTTATTAAAAGATACTGTCCGTGGTTCAAGTGCAAGCTCTCTCATGGCATAATTAGGCCATATAAAAGTTATATGGTCAGCCATGGTCGCCATTGCAAGGGCTACACTCCTGTCTGAATGAAGAGCGTTATGCCAGCTACGGAATGAAGTGCCGGCAAGTTCTAATACGGTTTCAGGATCATCAGGCGACCATGTAGGATCCGGATCGTCTTCCCCGTTCACATTATCCCAGTTAATACAGCCGCAAGTGGCAATAATTGCAGCAAGCCAGGCCAGAAATAATATTCTGATTCTGATATTCATAGCTTATATCATATAATCAAAGATAGACATTTATCATTAAATGAAAATTTTAGTTAAGCTGAAAAATCTTGACTACTTTTGTCCTGCTTTTCCAGACGATATGAGTAAGATAGATTTAGGCAGTCTTTACACCGGACATTCAAAATTAGAAGAGCTTAAAAAGCACCTCGGGGATGAGGCAAAGGGGAATATAGCCATTGAAGGCCTTACAGGCTCTTCACGCTCCCTGTTTTTGTCATCCCTCTTCAGGTCTGTTGCCACCACTCATTTTGTTATCCTGCCGGAGAAGGAGGAAGCAGCCTATTTTTATAATGACCTGGTTTCAGTGCTGGGCGATGAGCAGGTTTTCTTTTTCCCCTCAAGCTATAAAAGGTCAATACAGTATGGCCGTACCGAAGCTTCCAATATAGTTCTCAGGACAGAA
>JAZBOI010000198.1:0-7800 GCA_036351095.1 Bacteroidales bacterium
AAAACTATCCTCTTCCAGGTATTTCTCATTCACTTCTGGCCATTGCATGTAGGCCAGGCCTTCCTTATTGCCGTATAATTCCCAAAGTTCCTCAGCCAGGTGTGGTGCGAAGGGGTGCAGTATTTTTGCAAATGTGCCGGCTGTATCCCTGTTAATCCGGCCCTGTTTTATGGCCATGTTTGTAAAGATCATAAGCGAAGAGATAGCAGTGTTGAATCTCAGATTCTCAATATCCTTTTCAACCTTACTTATTGTTTTATGCAGGGCTTGCAGTATTTCCCTGCTTTCTTTTTCGCCGCTTATATTTGACGGATCCCCGAATAACCTGTATACCCTTGTAAGAAAGCCAAAAACCCCTTTGACCCCTTTTTCATCCCATGGCTTGCTGGCGTCCAGCGGGCCCATGAACATTTCGTATAACCTGAAGGAGTCGGCTCCGTAGCGATTAATAATATCATCAGGGTTAATAACATTTTTCAATGACTTGGACATTTTAGCCACTATCTGTTTTAACTCTTCACCGGTTTTTTTATTGAAATAGCTGCCATCCTTTTCTTCAACCTGGTCAGCCGGCACTTTTGCTCCTGTCTTAGTCTCATAGGCAAAGGCCAGTATCATTCCCTGGTTAAAGAGCTTCAAATATGGTTCATCATGTGATGTATATCCCAGGTCATGGAGTACTTTATGCCAGAAGCGGCTGTAAAGCAGGTGCAGTACTGCATGTTCAGCTCCCCCTATATAGAGGTCAACCGGCATCCAGTATTTTTCTTTCTCCCTGCTGAAGATTGCCTCCCTGTTATGGGGATCAATATAACGAAGGTAATACCAGCATGATCCTGCCCACTGTGGCATAGTATTGGTTTCCCTTCTTCCCTTCATCCCGTTCTTACCTCTTACAGTAAGCCATTCTCCGGCATTTGCAAGAGGTGATTCTCCATTTTCACCCGGCTGGTATTTTTCCATTACGGGCAATTCAAGAGGTAATTCAGATTCGTCCATTACGCTTATGCTGCCATCTTCCCAGTGGATTACGGGGAAGGGCTCACCCCAGTATCTCTGGCGGCTGAATAACCAGTCGCGCAACTTATAGTTAACGGTAGCTTTCCCCAGGTCTCTCGAAGCAAGCCAATCAATAGTCCTGTTTATGCCTTCCTCTTTTTTAAGACCGTTTATATCGAGCCCGGTACTTTTATCGGATGAGTTAATATAAATCCCGTCTTCTGTCCAGCATGCTTTGCCTTCGATTATCTTTTCCTTCAGCTGTGTGTCATCTGTATCGGGATTCATTATACATTCTACCGGCAGGCCGAATTTGTTTGCAAATTCAAAATCCCTCTCATCATGTGCCGGAACTGCCATAATTGCCCCGGTACCATAGCCGGTGAGTACATAATCGGCGATCCAGACAGGTATTTTCTTATTATTTACCGGGTTAATTGCATATGACCCGGTAAATACACCCGTCTTTTCCCTGGCAAGATCAGTGCGGTCAAGATCCGACTTTAATGAAGCTTTTTTAATATACTTTTCAACATCCTTCTTATTTGCCGCTGTGGTCAGTTTAGCGGTCAGATTATGTTCGGGTGCCAGCACCATGTATGTGGCCCCGAAAAGTGTGTCAGGCCTGGTGGTGAAAACTTTTATTATATCATCTGTATTCTCAAGATGGAATTTAACCTCCGCACCACTGGATTTACCTATCCAGTTGCGCTGTTGATCCTTAATCCCTTCGGGCCAGTCAACCTTATCGAGCCCCGTTAGCAGGCGTTCGGCATAAAGGGGTATTTTCAGCATCCATTGCTTAAGGTTCATTTTTTCAACAGGGTGCCCGCATTTTTCGTGTGATCCATCGGCCAGGACTTCTTCATTGGCACATACAATTTTGCAGTTTGAGCACCACCATACCTGTGCCTTATCATAATATGCCAGGCGTCTGTCATCAATATAGCGTCTTACTGCATCCTTTCCCCCTTTCTTAAGCTCATCAGGTATTTCCAGCTCGTTTATATGCCTGCCTTTCTCCAGTTTTTCATCATACCATGTATTATACAGCTGGATGAAGATCCACTGGGTCCACTTGAAATATCCTGGGTCAGTGGTATTTATTTCCCTGTCCCAGTCATAACTTAGACCTATATCCTTGATCTGCCTCCTGAAGGTATCACAATTCTTGTTTGTTATTATTGCAGGGTGTGTTCCGGTTTCCATGGCATATTGCTCGGCCGGCAGTCCAAAGGCATCCCATCCCATTGGATGAAGAACATTATATCCCTTCATTCTTTTATATCTGGCCACTATATCAGTGGCAGTATAACCTTCGGGGTGCCCAACATGAAGGCCTGAGCCTGATGGATAGGGAAACATATCAAGTATATAGTATTTTTTCGGATTTTTTAAGTCATCAGGAGTTTTGAAGGTTTTATTCTCTTCCCAGTATTCTTGCCATTTTTTTTCTATTTCCCTGAATTTGTATTCCATCATGGCCCTTTGATTAGCATAATTAATATGGTGTGCGAAATTAGGAAAAACTTATTAATTATCATTATCCGGCATGTTCTTTGAAATATCAGAAGCAGGAGTTAATTTAGCAGCATAATATGGTTCCGTAGTTCAATTGGATAGAATGACAGATTCCGGTTCTGTTGGTTGGGGGTTCGAGTCCCCCCGGAATCACCAGTAACAGACAAAAGTAAAAGCCTGGCTTGATGATGGAATATGAGGGACAAAATGCGTATTAGTCTTAAGGCAATGCACACACTCAAGACGCAGGCAATGAAAGCCGGTGTATTAAGCAAAAAACATAGACCGGGCGAAGTTTTGTTCAGGAATAAGTTTAAGGCATACACAGATGTATAAATATTTATTCGGACCGGTGCCTTCAAGAAGGCTGGGGATGTCACTGGGAGTTGACCTGGTGCCGCGTAAGGTATGCTCACTTGATTGTGTATACTGCGAAGTGGGTAAGACCACAAAGCTGACCACTGAAAGGAAGGAGTATGTGCTTTTTGACAGATTAAAGGATGAGCTTACTCATTTCTTTGAAAATAATCCCGATCCGGATTATATTACTTTTTCAGGATCAGGGGAACCGACACTGAATGTACGCTTTGGAGATGTACTGTCTTTTATCAAGGATTTAAAGCCCGGGGTCCCTGTAGCTGTTCTGACAAATGGTACTTTGTTTTCAAATGAAAAGCTAAGGCAGGAACTAAAAGGTGCTGACCTTGTACTGCCCTCTCTTGATGCTGCCACGCAGGCTGTTTTTTCAAGGATAAACCGACCTGCTCCCGGGCTGAATATTGCTGAATACATCCAGGGGCTGGTTGATTTCCGGAACGAATATGATGGGAAGATACATCTCGAAATATTTATATTGCCCGGGTATAATGATAGCAGCGATGAACTGGATGAACTTAAGAAGGCCATTTCCCGCATCAGGCCTGACCTGGTGCAACTGAACACCCTTGACAGGCCGGGTACTGTCAAAGGCCTTAAAGCAGCCACACGAGAAGACCTTGAGAAGATTAAAAAATACTGGGATATCTCCAATGTTAAGATTATTGCCGCGGCATCAAAGAGAAAAGAGGTACAATCGTATCGCAAGGATGCGGAAGAAACGATACTGGGAATGATATCCAGGCGCCCCTGCACTGTTGACGATCTGAGTGAAACGCTGGGAATGCACATAAGTGAGGTAAACAAGTATATTGATGTGCTCGAAGGGCAGGGCAGTATAGAATCTGTACGCCAGGAAAGGGGAATTTTTTACAAACCTGCCTGAATATGTTTATTTCCCATACCAAGCAATGAATAATGAATAAAAGTCTGAGCCTGCTAATATTTCTGGGCCTTTTTACAACGATCATGGTCGCCCAGGAGGGTCCATTATTGCCTTTGAAGATTTCTGATCCCCCGCTTATTGATGGCAGGCTGGATGAAGATATGTGGGAAAGAGCCCCTTCAGTAAGCGGCTTCAAATCATTTATTCCTGACTTTGGAAAAGACCTCGATTTTAAAACCGTGGTTTACATGGCTTATGATGAGGAGAACCTCTATTTTGCCTACAGCTGCTATGATGGTGAACCGGGAAAGATAAAAGCATCGGTTAATTCCAGGGATAATATTCTGAATGATGACTGGGTTTGTATAAACCTGGATAGTTTTAATGACCAGCAGTCCCTCTACGCCTTTTATATTAATCCACACGGTATACAGATGGACAGCAGGTTTGCTTCAGGTCAGGAAGACACGAGTGTTGATTTCGTCTGGTACAGTGCGGGCTTAATTAATGAGGATGGGTATACTGTTGAAGTACGTATCCCCCTTAAAAGTATACGTTTCTCAAACAGGGAGCCGGTAGAGATGGCAGTATTCTTTGAGAGAAAAATAAGCCGGCAGGCCATCCACGGATCATATCCAGCAATGGATCCTGAAAAAGGCTATGCTTTTCTGACACAGATGAAACCAATGATTTACCATGGTGTAAAACATTATACCCTGTTTGAAGTTCTGCCCGCTTTCACCTATACCTACCGTAATGTTCACAGCGGAGGTGAGATGGAGAAAGAGGAACGCAGTCCCAGGTTGAGCCTTACAGCAAAATACGGTATAACTTCCCAGCTCATACTTGACGGAACACTTAACCCTGATTTCAGCCAGGTGGAGGCAGATGCAGGCCAGGTTGATGTGAATCTGAGATATAAGCTTTACTACCCGGAAAAGAGACCTTTTTTTCTCGAGGGCCACGATAATTTTAATTTTGCTGCAACCCGTGCTGATGAACATGATCCTGTTAACACTCTTGTTCATACCAGGACTATAATCAATCCTTATGCCGGTGTCAAACTAAGCGGCAAGGCAGGGGAGAGGGTAAACATAGCTGCAATTTATGCAGCTGACAGGGTTAGCAGCAGTGCAGACCCTGGATTAAATTTAATGGCTCATATTCCTGTGTTCAGGATAAAATACAGCCTGTCTGACGACAGTTACCTGGGCGGTATTTATACTGGCAGGGAGCTCGATACTGCCTTTAACAGGCTTGGAGGTATTGACGGTAACCTGCGAGTTGGCAAAGGAAGTGCCATACAGTACAATGCGGTACTGTCACGAAACAGTATGGATAAGGGAAGACAGGTGGATAATGGATATATGGCATCTCTTGAATATGGTCACGACAGCAGGAATATAGCCTATTCTATCGGGGGAAAGAGTATTAGTACAGATTTTGTTTCCCAGCCAGGTTTCGTTTACCGGACAGGAATAAATTACTTCAAGGTACTTGTCAAGCCCAAGTTTTATCCCGGGGCAGGGTTTATACGAAGGATAGATATGGAATTGTTTACCCGGCAGACATATGATATTCAGTACAGCATGTGGGAAACTATTGATCACCTGGCCGGCTGGGTATATTTCAGGGGATCAGCGTTTATCAAACTCAAGGCTGAATATTCCACGGAGGTTTTCATGGGGCAAAGGTTTAATACAGGCGGGTTCCATTCACTCCTGAGCAGCCAGCTGGGTAAGAAAGTAACCCTGTCCGCATTATACAGGCATATGGGGTCTGTTTATTATCCGGGCGATCCTCCTTTCCAGGGGATAAGTAATAACCTCACTTTAGCCGGGAATTTCAAACCATCTGAAAAGGTCCATTTTGATCTCAGCTACAGGTATGCAGACTTTAAGCGTGCCTCAACGGGTGATCTTGAATATGATTATTCTATTCTTCGTGGCAAGTTGACTTTCCAGCTTAACAGGTATTTTTTCCTGAGGCTTATAAGCGAGTACAACAGTTACAGGCAGGACCTGCTTACAGATTTTCTCGCCTCATTCACTTATATCCCGGGCACGGTGGTTTACCTTGGATATGGTTCATTATATGAGCGACTGAGGTGGGAAGACGGTCGTTACATCAGGGATGAGCGTTTCCTTGAAACAACAAGGGGCTTCTTCTTTAAATGCTCATACCTGCATCGTTTTTAGGATTAACGCAACATTCTTATATCATTTATGATACTTGATGCTGATTCTATACTTCGCAGGGGAGAAAGCGAAAGCATCTTTCTGACCGGGTTGAGATCGGACAGGAGGATATCGCCCCTGTCATAGAGTAAGTTATAAAGTATTGCTGTTTTGAGTGAATTACCCCTGCTGCGTACTGTCCATTCCATGTTTCTTCCCGGGAAGATGTGAAAATACCTGTTTTTATCATGAAGGTACTTCAGAACCCAGGAAGATGAATCAGAGAGGGCGTATTTCCTGTATCCCTTTTTTGAATCTGCTATCCATTGCATGAATGATTCTTCAGTCAGAAGATTATTTTTTATCCTCAGCTGCTCAAGCTGGGTAATTATATCATTCACCTGCAGGGTGCCTGTATATATATCTGCCACTGATGTGCCTATATGCCTGAGCACCGGCACAATATCCTTAATGATTTCTTCATCGCCGGGGTTTGAGCATTCAGATGTAAAGGATCTTATATATCCAAGATGATGTTTGAGAGGATTAAGGTTGAAGGGTTCCGGTATATTATTCCAGTCTTGCATTGCTGTGAGACAAAAAAGCCCTGACGTGAGGGTCAGGGCTTAAATAAATTTTGGTATGATCAGTCAAGGTGTGAGATCCGATCAACCGGCATATTTGCGTACATGATTTTCAAGGCATTGGCCCTTCGCAGAGCCTGCTTTACTTCAGTTACTATCTGCATTCTTGTCTCCTTGTCTATCTTCAGGGATACCAGCATTTTAGCCTGGTCGGCCTCATCGAGGGCCTCCCTTTCCTGGACAATAAAGTCTTGAATATCATCTAATTCCTTAAATGCATCGTTCAGCTGTATTTTTGGCTCCGATCCGAATGTAGCCTGGAGTTGTGGCAGTGGTTTACCTATATAGATAAAGCTTGCCAGTGATTTTTTCTCCAGCTTTTTACCTTCAGTAGCGTCGGGCAGTCTGACCGTTATTTTCAGTTCAACTTCCCTCATAACTGTTACCGTCATGAAGAAGAACAACAGCATAAATACTATATCAGGTAGTGATGCGGTATTAATCTTACCAACACCTGCTTTGCCTGTACGTCTCTTGAATTTACTCATATTACTCTCCTCCGATCTTTTTAGGTTCTGCTTCCGAGATAGGTGCGTTATAGTACTCATCGACTGCGGCCATACGAGCTTCATCCAGGTCATCATAGGGTATACCCCATGTTTGCATAGCCAGGGTATTTCTCACTTCATCCCTTGCTGCAAGCAGCTCATTCTGCACTGCAATATAAACACCATAGGTTGTGCCAAAGTCGTTTTGAAGGGAAATAACTGCCTGTTTTGCTACCAGGACCGTCCCAAAGAATGGGATACTCTTTTCCTCTTTCTCAGGCAGGTCCTCTGCATTGTTCGGATTAAGGATGAATTCCTTTGTAATGTCCCTTAGTTCGCTTATCTGGATTATTTCTCCCTCAACCAGAAGCATATTATCCTTATTTACTTTTACGACGAGGATATTTCTCTCATGGATTTGCTGATCGTCGTCCTGTTGCTGGGTCGGATCCTGGAGGGGCGGGAGTTTCCGCATCAGGCCCGTATCTGTTTCCATGGTGGTTGTAACCAGGAAAAAGATAAGCAGGAGAAATGCAATATCCGCCAGTGATCCAGTAGGTACTTCCGGTACTTCCCGTCTTGCCATAATTTTATTTTTTTATCCCCTCCCGGGGAGTTTATTAATCACTACTTAAAAATTCTCGAAACTGATGACCATAATATAGCAAGGAAAGCCAGTCCAACAAGTATATAAGCAGTAATTAAACCTG
>JAZBOI010000199.1:0-4850 GCA_036351095.1 Bacteroidales bacterium
AATGAAAAACACGGTACTGTGGGATGCTGTGCCCTGGACCGGAATGGCAACCTGGCTGCCGGCACGTCCACCGGGGGAATGACAAATAAAAAGTATAACAGGATCGGGGATGCCCCGGTTATAGGCGCCGGCACATATGCCAACAACTCAAGCTGTGCCGTATCAGCCACCGGTCATGGTGAATACTTCATACGCTGGACCGTGGCACATGACATATCAGCACTGATGGAATACAGTGGACTGAGCCTGGATGAAGCCTCTGAGCTCGTAATAAATGAGAAACTGCTCAAAGCCGGCGGGACAGGAGGTATCATAGCAGTGGATAAGTATGGTAATATAGCAATGCCTTTCAATACAGAAGGCATGTTCAGGGCTTTTGCCGATTCAGAAGGTAAGCAGGCTGTTCAGATTTACAGGGACGAAGAAGGCTTTTAGACATCAAGCTCAACAACTGTAATACCGGAGCCTCCTGCTTCCACATGTTCATCATGGTAGTCCCTGACGAGGTCAACTGTAGACAGGTATTCACGAATAAGCTGCCTTAATATACCATCACCCTTTCCATGTAGTATCCTCAGTGTGGGATACTGCACCATAATACCCTCATCAATGAATTCACGGACCGTATTCAGGGCCTGCTCCGCCCTCATGCCACGTACGTCCTTATCGGGACTGAACCTGGAGCGGCGCCTGGTTACATCCCAGTCAAGCTGTGACGAGGAGGATTGCTTGATGCCCGAGCCCTTGATCTCTCCTGGTGAGGCCCTGCGTACTTTTGAATAACTAACGGTGCTAATAATATTTTCAAAGGCAATGGATACTTTATTCTTGTCCATTGAGATAAGCTCCCCCACCCTGTCACTGCCTTCCATAACAACCTTATCTCCCTTTTTCAATGGTCCTTTTACCACCCCGGGTTGAGCTCCGGATTTTGTATCTTCATTTTTCAGTGCCCTGACATCTAACCCGGCTCTCTTTTCCTTTTCCCTGAGATTTTTTCTTTTCCGGGCAATCTTTTTATCCTCATCGTCCACCTGCCTTTCGATACCTTCCCTGAGCTTCTCGAGCTGCTTCCTGGATTCCTTTGTCCGCTCTTTTTCCGCCTGTGATTCCCTTATCTCCTTTATTGTTTTTTCGACCCTTTTATTGGCCTCTACCAGCAGTAATTCAGCTTCTTCCCTGGCCCTTTTAATAATTTCCTTCCTTTCGTTCTTCAATTCCGAAATCTCCTTCTCATAACTGCTCATCAGATCTTCAAGCTTCTTACTTTCGATCCTTATGCTGTTACGTTTCTGCTCCCAGTATCTCTTATCCCTCAGTACATCCTTAAGATGTTTGTCGAAGTTGATATGCTCTTCCCCTACTTTCCTGGAAGCGTCTTTCAATATCTCCTCAGGCAGTCCTATCCTCCTGGCTATCTCGAAGGCAAATGAACTTCCCGGTTTGCCGATGTCGAGCCTGAATAATGGTTCCATGCGGTGGTTATCAAACATCATTGCCCCGTTTACTATCCCCTCCTCTGCTGAAGCAAAATGCTTAAGGTTGGTATAATGGGTTGTAATAACCCCGTAAACAAGCTTTTTGTTAAGCTCACCAAGTATTGCCTCGGCTATTGCGCCACCAAGCATGGGTTCTGTTCCCGTACCAAATTCATCGATCAGTACAAGGGTCTCGTCATTTGCATTACGAAGGAAATATTTCATATTCAACAGGTGCGAACTATAGGTACTGAGATCATTTTCTATACTCTGCTCATCACCTATATTGATAAAAATATTCTCAAAGATCCCGAACTCAGACCCCTGTTTGACAGGTACTGTCATACCACACTGAAACATATACTGCAGCAGTCCCACCGTTGCCAGGCATACGGATTTACCCCCTGCATTCGGACCCGAAATCAATAATATTCTCTCCTTCTCACCCAGTCGTATATCCAGCGGAACAACCTGCCTTTCCGGCATATCCTCATACGCAAGGAAAAGAAGCGGATGTACAGCTTCGGTCCAGTTTATTAAAGGCTTGTCATTCAAAACAGGTTTTACTGATGCAAGCCTGCGACCGAGGCTGGCTTTTGCTCTCACCATGTCAATCTCCCCGACAACATCGTAAGATAGCAGCAGATCATCGATATATGGCCTTATCCTGTCAGCAAAATCAATCAGTATTTTAATTATCTCCCTTTTCTCGGCATATTCAAGCTCAATGATCTGGTTATTGAGATTAACTATTTCAGCTGGTTCAATATACACTGTCTTGCCACTGGCCGACTGGTCGTGGACCAGGCCTTTTATCCTGTTTTTATCATATACATTAACCGGAATCACACCCCTGCCGTTTCGAATGGCCACCATTGTCCCCTTCTCAACGATGCCGTCTTTCTGGGCCTGTCTGAGTATAGCCTGCATGCGTTTTGAAACCATTGATCCTGCTTTCCTCAGTTCAGTCCTTATACCTGCGAGTCCCTGTGAAGCATTGTCCTTTATGTTTCCTTCTTTTGACATTATCCTGTCAATCAACTCACTAACAAAAGGATAAACCTTTATCTGCCTGCTCAGTTCGCAGAGTCCGGGGTAAGCCTCAGCATGCTCCTCATCACTGAAGAAATTATAAATACCTTTCAGGGTAACAAGTGAGCGCTTAAGATCAAAAACAAGGCTGGTGCCCGGGTATGCGCCTTCCACTTTCATTTCCCGCAGTCCCTGTCTCACATCATAATAATGGTCAAGTGGAAAATCCTGTTCGAGTTCCAGTATTCTCTGAAATTCATCTGTCCTTCCAATTTCACGCTCTATAAGCTCGCCGCTGGTGAAGAAAGAAAGTGAAGCAGCCTTTTCACGTCCCTGCTGCGAAAGGCACAGATCAACTATCCTGCTGCGTATACGGTCAAATCCAACTTTATTTTCAAACTCATCGGGATAAATCATTCCTGCCAGATATTTTTAAATGGAACAAATGTAAAGTTAATTAATGTTAAATCATACCTGCAAAAGGACGCAGGGTATATTAATTGCTAAATTTGATAATATTTTAATTATAAATCTAAAAGCCCAGAAAATGAAAATAAAGTATTCAGCAGTAGCATTATTGCTGCTCTTTATTCTTCCTGCAGGGATTTTCGGCCAGGACGAGCCCCTTGATCTCAGGATGGTATATAAGATCAAGCAGGAAGGATTCAAAAATTCCGATATTGAAGAGCTGTCATTCTGGATGACTGATTTTGTTGGTCCGCGACTGACCGCATCCAACGGGAAGAAGAAAGCCAATGAATGGACAAGCAAGAGAATGGAGGATTATGGTCTGAAGAATGTAAGAGTAGAAGTTGCCAGGCCATTTGAACGTGGCGGATGGGAAAACCAGCTTACCTATATTGCAATGACTGTACCCTACTATGCCAATTTTGCAGCAAACCCCAGGGCCTGGACAGGCAGTACCAGGGGTCTGGTTAAAGGCAAACCCATCCTGCTGGAGCTCAATGATGAGAGTGATTTCGAGAAATATAAGGGCAAATTAAAGGGGAAGATCGTGCTAATGCCCTCAACAGCAACCTACGAGGCAAGTTTTGAACCCCTCGCCGAAAGGTATACAAGGGAAGAACTTGAAGCTCTTGAAGAGTATAACTATGGGGGACGGAGGTTCCGCCGCGGTGATTTTAATATGGATGACTACATGAGGAGGATGATGCTCCAGAGGCAGGCAGCTGATTTCCTGAGGGATGAAGGTGTTGCTGTAATACTCACGTCCAGCGGGGAATTTAATGTTCCACGCTCAAGTGGTGCCTCCTACAAATCAGGTGAAGACGAGCCAATTGCAGAATTATACCTGCCGATTGAAGCCCATGGACGAATAATGAGGTTAATGCAGCATGATGTTGACGTGGAGCTTGAGGTGGAGGTTAAAAGCAGGTTCTATGACAGTCCGGGCGTAACAAATGTAATAGGTGAAATACCCGGCACCGATCCTGCACTGAAGGATGAAGTAGTGCTGCTGGGTGGGCACTGGGATTCATGGCATGGCGGTACAGGTGCAGCCGATAATGCTTCAGGATGTATTGTTATGATGGAGGCCATGAGAATACTAAAATCACTCGATATTGAACCAAGGAGAACCATTCGTATAGCTTTATGGGGAGGTGAGGAACAGGGATTACATGGCTCAAGAGGCTATGTTGAGCAATACATAAGGGATAGTGAGGGGAATATACTCGAAGGGTTCGATAATTTTGCCGCCTATTTCAATATGGACAACGGATCGGGTAAATTCAGGGGGATATATGTCCAGGAAAATGATATGGTAGTACCCATCTTCGAGACCTGGTTCAAACCTTTTGAAGACATGGGCTGTTCAACTGTAACACTCCGTAATACAAGCGGTACCGATCATCTTGCGTTTGACGGACTGGGCCTGCCCGCTTACCAGTTCATACAGGATGAGCTGGAGTATGGCAGGGGTTACCATACGGTTATGGATACCTATGAAAGGCTTGTCCTGGACGATCTGAAACATAACGCCGTGGTGGTGGCATCACTTGCTTACCATGCCGCAATGCGTGATGACGTACTCCCCCGCAAACCTCAGCTTGAAAGTCTCAACAGGCAGGGCGGCAGACGCTAGAACAAATCACATATACCTCTAAAGTATAAAACCCGCAGTGTTTTATGTATCATAAACATTGCGGGTTTAATTTTGCTTAGTATCTTTATTTAAAATAAGAACTACGTAACGATGAAAAAACTCATATCCCTTTTGATTTTACTGATAGCCGGACTCCCGGTTTTTTCCCAGGAAAGAACTAAGCTGCCTGTTCCCCTGTCCTACTCCAACATAAGTTATGATGAAGAAGGACGGCT
>JAZBOI010000200.1:0-19970 GCA_036351095.1 Bacteroidales bacterium
GGCCAGTCCCTCCACTACGGCCACTGCATGTTCCCTGCACGTTTCATATCCACAGGCCCCGCAATTAAGCATATCCGAAGCTTCTTTCCGGCCCATTGACAGCAGTACTTTCTCAACATCGGAATCAAGGGGATCGCTTAGTCTCTGGTCGGAAGGTTCAAAAGAACGGGAAAGGTCCAGGTCAGAATACTCATCAACCTCCTGCTTCCACTTCCCGGCATCCAGTCCGGCCATTTTCCATTTTACATACTCGCTAATGGTTTTCCTCCGTTCATATATGCTGCTGGTTTTGGACATCCCTGGTCCCTGTATGCAGCCGTCACAACAAAGCAGTTCAAGGTGCTGCCCTTCAAGTATACCAGCTTCAAAATCCCTTATTGCCTCCATAAATTTTGGTTTCCCTTCGGCAGTAATCACTTCCCCCTTCCCGAATCCTTCAAGTTTATTAATTGTCTGGAGCAAACCGTGATTAACCGGGAACATTGCACCCTTACCTGAATAAGGTGGGTCAAAAGAGGAGGAATCACTATTATCCTGCAGCACGCCATTTTCTCCAAACATCTCCCTTAATTCACTGAATGTGAGCACCTCGTCGAAGTAGTCCGATTCTGACTTTTTTGCTATACACGGACCGATAAAAACCATCCTGGAATCCTTCCCGTATTTCTTCCTGATTACTTTTGCCACTGCCATAGCAGGTGAGGACACCGGTGCCAGGCAGTTTGCCAGTTCAGGATGATACTTCTCTATATAGTTTACCACGGCCGGGCAATCAGAAGTTATCTTCGGTCCTGTTTGCGGATCATTAAATATTTTAAGATAGCCGGCAGCTACCAGGTCGGCACCGAAAGAGACCTCAATGACATACTTAAAGCCCAGCTTTCTCAACATTCCCACGAAGACACCCGGGTCACTTATCTCGCTGAATTCTGCTGGAAAGCTTGGAGCCACACATGCAAAGACCGGATCCGTACCATGGAGCAGGTCCAGCACCTGCTTCCCTGACCTGCGGAAGACTTTGGCTTTCTGGCTGCATACCTTTACACAATTACCGCATGCTATGCACCTTTCAGGAATAACCTCTGCCTGCCCGTTAATTATTTTTATTGCCTTAACGGGGCACTCCCTCACGCATGTATAACAGACCTTGCAAAGGTTCTTAACAGTGTAAACAAGAGCTTTATTTTCAGTGCTTCCGTTCATTATTCAATTATTATATTAAAGCATAATATGCTTATTTCTCGACCTCCCTTGCCTTGTAGGATGTATGGAGCAGGTCATGGGATTTTTCACCCCCGGGCTCATCCAGAAAATCCTGGTACAATCTGATGATATCAGGATTCTTATGGGATACTTTTATAGACTCCTCATCATCTATCCTGTATAAGGTTTTTGCTCTTTGCCTGACAGCTTTTTCATCAAGGTTAACAGGCTGGCCGCCACCTCCTACGCATCCACCCGGGCAGGCCATTACCTCTATGAAATGAATATCTTTCCTGCCTGCTTTCACTTCCAGCAACAGTTCCCTTGCATTTGCCAGTCCGTTAACCACTGCCACGCCAATATGCAGTCCGTCAACATCCAGTATTGTTTCCTTCCTGCCTTTCAGTCCCCGTATCCCGGGAATTTTAAATTTCACCAGTTCCTTTCCTGTTAGCTTGTAATGTGCTGTCCGTATTGCTGCTTCGGCCACTCCTCCGCTATTACCAAAAATTTTACCGGCAGTCGACCTGATTCCCATTGGATTGTCTGATGTTTCCGGTTCAAGCTCATGGATATTGACACCGAAGAGCCTTATAAATTTCACAAATTCCCTGGTAGTGAGAACAGCGTCCACATCGCTGATCCCCTTACGGGTCATTTCCTCCCTCTGGGCTTCAAATTTCTTTGCAGTACATGGCATGATGGAAACTGAATATACATCTTCCTTGTTAATTCCCTTACTATCTGCAAAATAGCTCTTTATCACGGCCCCGGCCATCTGTTGGGGAGATTTGCATGTCGACACCAGGGGAAGCATCTCCGGGAAAAATTCTTCAGCATATTTTACCCAGGCGGGGCAGCAGCTGGTTATCAGTGGCAGGTTTTTATTATTCGCTATTCTTCCTATCAGTTCAGCTGATTCCTCCATAATAGTGAGGTCAGCGGCAAAAGATGTATCAAAGACATAGTCAAAGCCTATCTTTCGCAGCGCGGCATTCATTATACCCGTAATGTCCTTACCAGGTTTCATACCCAGCTCTTCGGCAATTGAAACTGATATCGATGGCGCATATTGTACAACAACTGTCTTTTTCTCATCCACAAGAGCCTGCTTTATTTCGCCGAAATGGTTTTGCTCGGTCAGGGCTCCTGTCGGGCACACCATTATGCACTGGCCGCAGTTTACGCAGCTGGAAGTGTTCATGCCCTTGTTAAAAGCCGTTGAAACCACGGTGGATGATCCCCTCCGGTTAAAATCAATGCATGCCACCCCCATTACCTCCTCGCATACTCTGACACAACGCCCGCAGAGTATGCATTTTTCAGGATCCCGTATTATACTTGTACTTGAAACGTCAAGGGGTAATTTATTCTTTTTCCCCTTTATTCTTTTTTCATTTATGCATAATTCCTCTGAAAGCTTTTGCAACTCACAATTACCGTTTCTTACACAGTAGAGGCAATCATCAGGATGATTTGACAGCAGCAGTTCAGTTATCATCTTCCTTGCTTCGGTAACCCTGGGTGAGTGAGTATATATCTCCATCCCATCCTCAACAGGAGCAGAGCATGAAGTGATCAGCCTGTTGGTGTTTTTGTGTTCGACAACACACATACGGCAGCTTCCGGTAGGAAACATATTTTTGAGGTGGCAGAGAGTAGGCACTTTTATGCCATGCTCGTTCAGGACATTCAGAACAGTTTCGCCTGCTTCTGCCTTTATATAATTACCGTTTACTTTTATTCCGACTTTCATCTGTTTAAAATTTTTTAGTTTGCTCGCAAGCCCGGTTCATGGTCGTTTCATTATTTTACTTTTTAAGTACCCTGACATATTAAGAGACAATAAGCGCATCAAACTTGCATACCTGCTGGCATGCTCCGCATGATATACATTTTTCTTCGACTATGAAGTGTGGTGATTTTCTTGTACCTATTATTGCATTTACCGGGCATTTCTTTGCACACACGGTACATCCCGTACATTTGTCCACATCAATAGAGAAGACTCTCAGATCAGTACATACTCCTGCCCTGCATTCCCTTTCAAAGATATGTTCTTCGTATTCATCCCTGAACCATTTGATAGTGCTCAGAACAGGGTTGGGTGCCGTCTGTCCCAGGCCGCAGAGCGATGTCTCCTTTATAATATTCCCAAGTTTTTCAAGTTGCGAAACACCTTTGAATCTCCTGAGGGCATCATGATCATTACCGTTTTTCGGTTTCTGTGTTATATCCTCCAGTATCTCGAGCATTCTCCTGGTACCTTCGCGGCATGGAATACATTTGCCACAGCTTTCGCGCTGGATGAAATCCATAAAGAATTTAGCAACATCCACCATACAGGTATCCTCATCCATCACCACGAGGCCGCCTGAGCCCATCATTGCACCGGCTTCAAGCAGGGAATCATAATCGACACTGATATCGAGGTTCTGTTCTGTTATGCATCCGCCAGAAGGGCCACCGATCTGTACAGCCTTAAATTTTTTACCACCCCTTATGCCCCCGGCGATATCATAGACTATCCTGCGTAAAGTAGTTCCCATAGGTATTTCCACAAGTCCCGTCAGTGCAATTTTACCTGAGAGGGCGAATACCTTTGTCCCCTTGCTCTTTTCCGTTCCGATTGAAGCAAACCAGTCGTGTCCTTTTTCGATTATTGCAGGGATATTCGCAAGGGTCTCGACATTATTAATTATAGTAGGTTTCCCGAAAAGGCCGTCTGTTGCAGGGAAAGGAGGTCTTGGCCTGGGCATGCCTCTCTTACCTTCAATGCTGTGTATCAATGCTGTCTCCTCGCCACATACAAAAGCACCTGCACCCATTTTTACCTTTATTTCAAGGGAAAAGCCTGTTCCAAAAATATTATTACCTATCAGACCATAGTCCCTCGCCTGTTCCAGTGCTATCTTCAGTCTTTCCAGTGCCAGCGGATATTCGGCCCTGATATAAACATATGCAATACTTGCCCCAATCGCATAGGCAGAAACAGCCATTCCTTCAACAAGCCTGTGTGGATCGCCCTCAATAACTGCCCTGTCCATGAAAGCGCCGGGATCCCCTTCATCTGCATTACATATAAGATACTTCTGATCACTCTCTTTTTCACGGGCAAACTTCCATTTACGCCCTGTGGGAAAGCCTCCTCCCCCCCTTCCTCTCAGGCCGCTGCTCTCTACGATATCACATACTTCCCCGGGAGAAAGACTTTTTATGCTGCCAAGATAACTTATGTAGCCACCGGCAGCAATATATTCCTCAATGCTTACCGGGTTCCTGATACCGCAATTACAGAGCACAATCCTGTCCTGTGGTTTAAAGAAAGGGTGCTCCTTTATATTCATAACACCAGGCCATGTATCACTGCCTTCCATAAGGTACTGGCCCAGTACATAGCCTTCAGGTATTTCACTGTCAACCATGACCTTCGACAATAGCATGTCAACCTTATCGGAGGTGACATTTTCGAAGGACACTCTGTTTTTACCGGGCATCTGTATATCAACTAAGGGTTCAGACGAGCATAAGCCTATACATCCTGTTTCGATAATGCCGGCATCTATAGCATAATCCGAAAGGAAAGACTTTATTGCTTCGAGGGTCTTTCGGGCACCTGCTCCGAGCCCGCAGGTACCCGATCCGACAAATATTAAAGGCCTGCTTGTTTGCTCATTCCTGAGAATACTTAACCTCTCCTGCGCTTCAGCAGAATTCTTGGCGGGTCTGTCCCCTGTAAGAATTTCGGATATTAAAAAATCTTTATTGCTGCTCATTGTCATTCTCATTATTTGCCTTTTCCCTGTAAGTATCCAGTATTTCCCTGATGGATTCAGAAGTAACCTTTGCATGGAAATTGCCGTTAATGTTAACCACGGGAGCCAGTCCGCATGTGCCTATGCAGGCAACAACCTCAAGGCTGAAAAGACCATCCCGCGTGGTTTCACCAACGCTGATCTTCAGGTATTTTTTTAATTCTTCCAGCACGGTGGATGATCCGAGTACGTGGCAGGCAGTTCCCCTGCACACCTGTATGTGGTATCTGCCCCTGGGTTGAAACCTGAATTGATTGTAGAAAGTGGCCACCCCGTAAACTTTACTGACAGGCATATTCAGATATGAGCCCACCCTTCTAAGTGCATCTTCAGACAACCATCCTTCTTTTTCCTGGATATCCTGCAGCAATGGTATGAGGCTGTCCCTGCCCGAACCATTGTACCTGGAGATTATTTCTTCTGTTTCCTTATTCATCCTTTAGTCAGTTTGATGAAGCACGAAGCTTCGGATAAGTACCTTTACTTAGTTTAAAACCCTTTTCACACTTTCCAGTAAGGCCTTTGTATTGACCGGCTTGCGGATAAAACCATCAACAGGCAGCCAGTGTATTTTGCCCTCGGTGTCGCGATAGTCAACCCCTGCTTTCCCTGACTTAAAGTCCTGAACGAGGAGTACATCCATTTCGCTTGCACCCATATTATCACGGCAGTAGCGTGCATATTTCATCACATCATCATCATTCGATTCAAATATTTCAATTGAAGTCTGCAACAATACCGGCATATTGTTTAATTGCTTGTTATTCATCAGGATGTCTGCAAGCTCGAAGCCTTCGTACTGCGTGGTCATCATAACATCCAGAATTGCCAGGTCAGGCTTTTCCTCCTCTGCTTTGCGAAGTCCTTCGTCCTTGTTGAGAGCAGTAATAACCTCAAATCCTTCATTCTCAAGGATGGTCTCTACCACAGCCAGTACATCGATATCGTCATCGACAAGTAAAATTTTCTTTTGTGCTTCCATGATACTTAATTTTAGTTGTGTGATTTTTTTTTTAATTACTCATTACAAATATCCCACAGAAAGGAGAAATATTTTAGAGCTAATTACGCAAGTGAAAAACAGGTAAAAACACCTGATAGCATGCCTGCAAAGTGATGTTTATCAATTACTTAATCTTTTTACTGTTAATGATTTAACAGTAAATTTTTTCCTGTGATAATTCAGATAAATTGCTTATAGCCAGGCTATTGACAGGGAGGAAAAATAATACGAAAAAATACGATCAGGTATTTTCACCCTATTCGCTTCAGGCTCTGGCGGGAGTTTTCATACACCATTAAAGCAGTTCACCGGAGATACTGTCGCTGCTGGCGGTAATATTGCAGAACTTTGTGGGGGAATGGCATGCCTGTCGGGGATGTTACAGAACCTGGGGGCTATTGCCGTGCCTGGCGGGGATGTTACAGAACCTGCTGGCTATTGCGGTGCCTGGCGGGGATGTTGCCGCGCCGGTCATCATGGTTTTACGAGGCCGTTCCTTATAGCAAAGAGAACGAGGTTGGGTGCATTCCTGGCCCCGGTTTTCTCGAAGAGCCTGGAACGGTGTCCGTCTATGGTACGCTGGCTTACTCCCAGCTTCTTTGCTATTTCAACATTTGAATATCCTTTGCATATATATTCAAGCACTTCCTTTTCGCGGTCGCTGAGCTTAATTGCCACGCTGTTTTTCCCGGGTTTTACACTCTGTATATTGATGGAAAATTCTTCTGCAAAGTAGTTTTCTCCACCATAAACAGCATTTATTGCTTCTTCGAGCTGATCACGGGTTGTCTTCTTCAGCAGAAAGCCCCTGGCACCGGCCTCTATCATTTTTTTGAAATAGCTTATTTCCTCATGCATTGTCAGTCCAATAATATTCACATCGGGGTAAGCCGCCGTAATTTTCTTAGTTGCTTCAATACCGTCCATCCCCGGCATCTTTATGTCCATAAGGATCACATCGGCCGCACCTGATTTCAGGTAATCCAGTACTTCGTGTCCGTTTGAAGCTTCTGCAACGACTTTAACGCTTGTAACTTCATTCAGAATGGTAGCAAGTCCTTTTCTGAATATTACATGATCATCAGCTATTATAACCCTAATTATTTCCATCAGGATTCTTTATTATCAATTTTTACAGTAATTACGACCACCAGTCCCTCGCCGGTATTGCTGTAGAACTCACAGTTACCTTTTATTGTTCTCACCTTATTGATGATATTATTCAATCCAAGGCCAATACTTAATTCAAGTTGCTTTTTATAATCGAAACCTATCCCGTCATCTTTATAATAGAGGATGATCTGCCTGTCGGTGTTTTTCAGTTCAATTATGATATTCTCTGCGAATGCATGTTTAATAGTATTGTTTATCAGCTCTTTGGCTGACTGGTACAAAACTGTTTCCACCAGGCTGCGGGTTCGTATATTATATTTGTCGCTTTTTACCTTTATCTTAATTATACCCGACTCATTAATAAACTTGCTGAATTCCTCAATTGCTGTTGCCAGTCCGAAATCATGAAGTACATCAGGGGTTATTTTTGCAGATATTTCCTTAACTGTCCGGATTGCCATATCAGACAGCTCTTCAATATTACTGAGCACCTCTTCCCTGCTAATATTGTTAAACTCGCCTTTTTTCAGAAGATCGCTGTACAGCTTTATTGTTGACAAAACAGGCCCCAGCTCATCGTGCAGGTCGGCTGCAAATCTTTTTCTCTCCTTCTCCTCGGTTTCAATTATTGCACTCAGCATTTTTTGTTCCATTGCCTTTCGTTCGGCAATATTACGTGACACGCTTATAATGACTTTATTGCCGTTATAGTTTACTATCCTGCTTTTCATTTCAACCGGCACGGGTGTCCCGGTTTTTGTAAGGTGCTCGGATTCGTGTGTCAGCTTACCCTCTCGGATCAGGGTAGCAATATTCCTGGCCACCGAATGTTTGTACCTGGGAGTTTTTATATCGGTGAATTTCATTTTCAGCAGTTCTTCCCTTGTATATCCAAGGGTCTCGCATGCTCTTTTATTCACTTCAATAAAGTGGCCTTCCAGGTCCGAAAGGAATATTTCATCACTGCTATAGTCAAACAGGAACTTAAACTGTTTTTCCGTTGATATCAGGGCTTCTTCTGCAGTAGCCAGTTTCTTCAACAGCTGCCCGTTTTCACCCCTTATATTTTTCTTTTCCTCGCTCATAATCTCACCGGCTGATAAGCTACAAAAATAATTTATTTAAAGCTTCTAACCTAAGCTTCAGTCATGCTCACGCAACTCAAAAACTTCATCCCGGGTTTTAGACAGTGTAACAGCTTACGCTGCTTACTGTTCACTTAACGATCCATTCATGTATCCCGCTCGAGTAATTTTCTCCCAGTTTCACTCTCATCCTCAATGCTGTTGTTGTCACCGGATCAAACTGCAATATATCCCAGTCATCTTTGCTAACCGTATAATCATTCGTATTGTTCACAGCTATCCATTCACCATTATCACGGTACAGCAGCTGCCAGTCATCGGGCACGCGACAGCCACCATCAGGGCGATCGTCGAACCAGTAAACCCTTACCTCCGATACTTTGTGCGGGTTTTCAAAATCATACTGCACCCATTCCCAGCCTGCCGTATCGGGCCACCAGTGGTAATAGGACCATTCCCTGTCGTTTGAGTGCCGTGGTTCGTACTGGTCATTGATAGTCCCCAGTGCCCCTGTCATTTTACTGGCAGAGATGGTGCTCCTGCTGGCGATGGTAGGTGCAGGGTCAGGCCTGGCCGCAGAGGCCCTGTCGGGAAGCCACACTTTCATCTCACCCGGTCCCCGGTTATTCCAGAGGTGGTAGGGTATAAGCCTGGCCTCCTGTTTATCGCCCAGCACCGTTTCCCCGTCAAGCGTCCTCCTGGCCTGTTGTGCTGATGTTGACAGCATATCCGTTCCCTTAAGAATATCTGCATGGTGATGGTATTCTACCCCGGCATCTTTGTCGAAAACCAGGTTCAGCACTTTGCCGTCCCTGTTATCAGGCCACTCGGCACAGTACATTAGCGGGCCTCTCTGCAGGGCAAATTTATGCCTGTCAGCTTCAAGCCTTTCATCCGCTATTACTTTATGCACCTTCATTGGAAGGACAAGAGTAATTATATCCCCTGCCCTCCATTTCTTATTTATCACGGTATATCCGTCAAGCATTTGAATCTTTTCATCCTCTCCGTTGACCTGCAGCTTTATCACTTCCTTCTCCCCATCCAAAAAGCTGTACAGTCCGCCCGGTATAGCTTCACCCCTTGCCCATCCTGGTATTCTGAGCATCAGGTCAAATCTTCCCTCCTCTTCAGGCTCAAGTGTTATTTTCACTTCCCCATCCCAGGGGTACATAGTTTCCTGTGCAATTATGAGGCTATTATCATCCATCTCTATCACCGCCCTGTTGTCCACGTACATATTTACATATATGGCATTACCTTTTCTGGCATAAACGTATCCGGGTACGGAGGGGATAAACCTGCTTATGTTTGAAGGGCAGCAGGCACATCCGAACCAGGCCTGCCTCCTGTGCTGGCCTGCCGATTCAAGCACGTTGGGATAAAAGAACCTGTCGCCTGACAGGCTTACACCTGAAAGGAGGGCATTATACAGGGTCCGTTCGAGTACGTCATAATATTTGGCCTCGCCATGGTGCAGGAACATCCTGTGGTTCCAGAACACATTGGCTATTGACGCGCATGTCTCACAGTATGCCGACATATTGGGAAGATGATAGGGTTCACCGAAGCCTTCATTGCCTCCCGATGCACCTATTCCACCCGTCACGTACATTTTCCTGTGCACTATATCTTCCCATATATGGCTTATAGCATTCACATAAGCCTCATCACCTGTCAGGGCAGCCACATCGGCCATGCCGGTGTACATATATGCCGCGCGCACCGAGTGACCAACTGCTTCTCTCTGGTCAACCACCTTCATGTGCGACTGTGAATATTCCTCACCGCCGGGACCCCTCACATCGAGGAAGAACCTTGCCAGGTCGAGGTATTTCTGTTCACCGGTCACCAGGTAAAGTTTTACCAGCCCTATCTCAATCTCCTGGTGCCCGGGATAGGTCTCTATCTTACCCCAACCCATTTCATCATTTACCAGGTCGGCTGATTTTATAGCTATGTCCAGGAAATTCCTTTTGCCTGTTGCCTGGTAATGGGCTACTGCTGCTTCATACATATGGCCAAGGTTATAAAGCTCATGGCTGAGCAGGTGTGTTTTTTCCCACCGCTCACCGATCCATGGATGGGAATTGTCGCCCATTATGGTCCTGTAGGTATACAGATAACCGTCCTCTTCCTGTGCAGCGCCTATTTTTGCTATCAGGCTGTCAAGCCTTTCCTCCAGGGCCGGGTCAGGGAATGTTTGCAGGCTGTAGCTTGCACCCTCGATAATCTTAAACACATCGGAATCGTCAAATGGATAGGTGGAACAGAATTCTCCTTCTGCCATACCCCCGGCAATTTCAAAATTCTTTATCCTTCCGGTGATTGTGGATTGTTCTATTGCTATGGGTATTGTGACCTCATGATTAACCTTTATCCTGGGAGCCCAGAAGTTATCACTCAGCTTAACGCTCGTGAATGGAACGGGCTGAATGGGATAGGCACTCATCCCTTTCTCTTCATCCTGACCGGAACATCCTACGAGTATTATTAGCAGGAGCAATACAAAATTTTCAAATCTTAATTTTACCATATCATTTCGTTTTTTTCGTTTCTTTTAACCACACTGCCATCTCCCCCACTTCCCTGTTAGCCCAGTAAGCATAGGGCACGGCCATGAAATCCACTCTTTCTCCCTGCCCGTTTTCAACAAGCCCCGTAATTATTCCTGTGGGATATTCCATATCCTCGCTCCGGGCAAACTGCAAATTATCATCTTCAGACAGACGTAAATTAAACACACCTGTACTGTTATCAACTTCTTCCACGCACCATACAATGGGTCCTCTCATCAGTGCAAGCCTGTCCCTGTCGGCTTCAACACTGTCATGGGCTTTCACCCTGTGAATATCCATTGGCAGTTTAAGCTGGATAAGATCTCCTTTCTTCCATTCCCTTTCCACCTCAATATAGCCATTCACTATTATACCTTCGTGATCTGCACCATTGACATACAGTTTCCATCCTACATCTCCCGGATCATCAAAATAATAAAGGTCGGAAGGCACGGGTTTGTTATATACCCAGCCGGGTATCCTGAGGAATATACTGAACTCCCGTTTTCTCCCGGGGTCGACAGTAAGGCTGATATCGCCACTCCACGGGTAATCCGTTTCCTGTCTCAGCACCAGGTTTTTTCCACCCAGTCGTGTATTAAGCTCGCTTTGAATATAAAGATTCACATAAAGGTCACCCTCCTTTTTTGCGTATATATAACCCGGCACTGAGGGCAGGAAGCGCACTATATTCCCGGGACAGCATGATACTTCAAACCAGGGGCTTCTACGGTAATCACCGTAAGCCTCGAGGGGGTTGGGATAGAAAAACAGATCGCCATCCAGGCTCACTCCTGACACCAGGCCGTTATACATTGTCAGTTCGAGCACATCAATATACCTGGCATCACCATTTGCAAGGAACATCCTGTGGTTCCAGAAAACATTACCTATTGCGGCACATGTTTCATTATAAGCTTCGGCGTTGGGAAGCTCATAGTCAGCCCCGAAAGCTTCGGTCTCAGCCCGGGAACCCACACCACCTGTAATATATAGTTTCTTACCTACCACATTTTCCCATATCCTGTCAATGGCCTCGCCATATTCCTTATCCCCCGTCATTGCTGCCACATCGGCCATCCCGGCGTACATATAAGTGGCACGCACAGCATGTCCCCATGCTTCAGACTGCTCTTTCACGGGTTTATGATCCTGCACGTGCCGCCTGTCGTTATAAAGTGCAAAAATGGTATTTTCAGGATAGGGTTCACTGTCGTGGGGCCTGCCCCGCTGATCAAGGAAAAATTCTGCCAGCCTCAGGTACTCCTCCTTTGCTGTCACCCTGTATAGCTTTACCAGTCCCATTTCTATTACCTGGTGACCGGGTACATCATGTCTCCTGTCAGGGCCAAAGGTATCAACCAGAAGGTCGGCATTTTTTATGGCTATATCCAGCAGGTTTCTTTTACCGCTTGCTTCATAATAAGCCACAGCTGCCTCATAGAGGTGCCCTGAATTATAAAGTTCGTGGCTGCCTGAAAGGTGCATCCACCTTTCTTTTCCCAGTCCGTCAGCAGGATTCTCCGGGTCAATGCTGCGTCCGGTCATGAGGTATCCGTCCTCTTCCTGGGCAGCCCCTATTATGGCAATGATACTGTCAGCATATCTCTCCAACTGCGCGTCAGGGTGCAGTGCCAGTGAATAAGCCACTCCCTCCAGCACTTTGAAGACATCGGTGTCGTTATATCTTTTACCCTCATGTTTACCATCCATCATACCGGCTGCCTTCCGGAAGTTGTCAATCCGGCCTGTCTCTTCACTTTTCTCCAGGGCAAAGGGTATTGTTACGGTCCTGTTAACTTCAATACGTGGTGCCCAGTAATTATCATCGAGGCTCACTTCGGTAAATTTCACCGGTGTGAAGGGATAAAAAGATTCATTCTCTCTCACCTCATCCCTGCATGCTGATAATGCAAGTAGCAGCAGCATGAGGATAATCATTACTCTTATATTTCTCATTTTACCTTATTTGTTTCATACTTTCCTTAAGCCGCTTCATCACGTCATTTACACCCCTTCCGAAGTAGTCATGGAGGCTTTTGTATTCAGAATACAGTTTATCATAAATTTTCACGTTTCCTTCGGATGGTCTGTATACTGTATCCTTTATTCTGGACATTACTTTTGCTGCCTCGAATATACTATCATATCCCCCCCTTTTTCTGCCGGCTGCCACGGCACCGAACATGGCTGATCCCAGTGCGGGTGCCTGGGGTGATCCGGATATTTTTATCTCCCTGTTTGTAACATCAGCATACAGCTGCATTATAAAGGGATTTTTTTCGGCTATTCCGCCCGCTGCATAGAGTTCATTTACCGGTACACCGTTTGAATGAAAGGTATCGATAATCATTCTTGTGCCGTAGGCCGTTGCTTCAATAAGGGCACGATAGATCTCTTCCGGCTTTGTTGCCAGTGTCAGTCCCAGCATTAAACCGGTGAGATCGACATCAACGAGCACTGACCTGTTACCGTTCCACCAGTCAAGGGCCAGTAAGCCGCTTTCACCCGGTCTCAGGCGGGCTGCCTTGAGGGTTAGCAGCTCATGTATATCAAGGCCCTGCTTTTGAGCTTCTTCAAAATAGCCGGGCGGTGTACAGTTTGCAACAAACCACTGGAAATGATCACCCACACAGGACTGGCCAGCCTCGTAGCCAAAATAGCCTTCAATTATACCATCCTCAACCACGCCACACATACCGGGAACGGTTCTCTCCTGCTCCCCCAGCACCATATGGCATGTAGATGTCCCCATGATCATCAGCATCTTACCCGGTCCGCTTATACCAACGGCAGGAACAGAGACATGGGCATCCACATTGGCAACAGCAACAGCTGTTCCCTCATTCAGACCGGTGAGTTTAGCAGCTTCTGCAGTGATCTCGCCCGCTTTGGTGCCGGCAGGGAATAATTCCCCCGACAGCTTGCTGCTGACAAGATTTTTCAGTTCCGGGTGCAGGGAGGCAAAGAATTCCTCCCCGGGGTATCCGCTGTGCTTGTGCCACATTGCCTTGTAGCCTGCTGTACAGGTATTTCTCCTTTCCTTACCTGTAAGCTGCCACACGATCCAGTCAGCTGCCTCAATGAAACGGTCAGCCTCATGATATATTTCCGGGGCTTCATTAAGTGTCTGCCACACCTTCGGCACCAGCCATTCAGATGATATTTTCCCTCCGTATCTTTGCATGAAACCCTGTCCCTGTTCTTCAGCTGCCTCGTTCAGCCTATTTGCTTCAGGCTGGGCTGCATGATGCTTCCATAACTTAACCCATGCATTTGGTTCGCCTGAGAAAGCAGGAATTTTGCAAAGGGGTGTGCCATCGGCTTTGACAGGCAAAAGGGTGCAGGCAGTGAAGTCAATTCCCACCCCTATTACATCACCTGGTTCAACAGCCGCCTCAAGCAATATGGCAGGGATTGTTTTTTTCAGCACTTCAAGGTAATCATCAGGGTGCTGAAGAGCCCAGTCGACACCGAGCTTTGTGCCGTCGGGCAGCTGACTGTCCATTACCCCGTGAGGATAATCCAGCACCGCTGTAGCCAGTTCATTTCCGTCAGCCACATTTATAAGTACGGAGCGACCTGAAAGGGTGCCGAAATCAATTCCGATAACATATTTATTCATGATTTTCTTCATTTTTCTGGCCATAGTAAGCATCCCTGCCGTGCTTCCTCCGGTAATGTTTATCGAGCAGGTAATTATCAATTATATCATAGCCTGCAATAGCATGGGTCAGGATTGCCATATGAGCCACCTCCTCCAGCACAATGCTGTTATAAACAGCCTCGGCCGGGTCCTTTCCCCAGGTAAAAGGTCCATGGTCGTTTACTATTACCCCCGGGATTGATGCTGCATCTATATCTCTGAAGGCATCCACTATTGCCCTGCCTGTATTTATTTCATAATCCCTGCTCACCTCTGCTTGATTCAATTTCCTTGTGCATGGTATATCACCATAAAAATGGTCGGCATGGGTAGTACCCATCACCGGTATTGACCGGCCTGCCTGGGCCCAGGCAGTGGCATGCAGGGAATGAGTATGTGCTATACCCCCCATGCAGGGGAAATTTTTATAAAGCTCAAGGTGTGTTGGTGCATCTGACGAAGGTTTTAGTCCTCCCTCAATTATGTTAGCATCAAGGTCGAGCACCACCATATCAACAACTTTCATCTTATTGTACTCAAGACCAGAAGGTTTGATAACCATCAGCAGGTTCTCACGGTCTATGGCGCTGACATTTCCCCAGGTATGTAATACAAGACCCGATTCGTAAAGTTTAATATTTGCTTCAAAGACTTCTTCCTTCAGTTTTTTAAGCATCTTCTTATAAGTATTTTGTTTTTGAAATTCACTGTTTTCCTGCAGTTGTCACTGCACATCAAGGTTAAAATAGAAGCCCTGCCGTTTAAAATCGTCATATCTTGAAGGGATGAACCTGTAATAAAAAGCGCCCTTTTTCGAGCTTTCTTTTTCTTTCTCATCCAGTTTTTCAAGGAGGTTCATAGAAATGATCTTCTTCCTGAAGTTCCGTTTATCCACCTGCCTTCCATATATTGCTTCATAAAGCTCCTGGAGCTGGACCAGTGTGAATTTCTCAGGGAGAAGCTCAAATCCCACGGGTTCAAGCTTTATCCTCTCGATCAGCTCCCGGTGTGCCCTGTCTGCAATATTTTTATGATCGAAGATAAGCCCGGGCAGTTGTGCTACCGACCGCCATTGTGCTCCACTGCTTTCAACCATCACCGGGTTTAGCCTCAGCGTATTGATAAGTGCAAAATGAGATACTGTAATCACCCTTCCACCCGCATCCCTTTTCACATCACCCCATGCATATGATTGTTCCATATAAACATCCTCCAGTCCCGTGAGCTGCTTAAGGACGCGACAGGCAGCTTCAGACACTCCTTCATTTCTTTTCACGAAACCACCCGGAAGCGACCACTTCCCCAGTTCAGGCTCAAAACTTCTACGCACAAGAAGTAGTTTAAGTTCCTTATCCGTAAGGTCATATCCGAATATAACACAATCAACAGCAACATAATGTTTTTCGCGTATGTCATAATGATCAGTCATAATTCAAACACCGGTTTTAAGTATCCGGCCTGCAGAAGGGGCTTCCTGCGCCTTATGAACGCTCACTTAATACCCCTGCCAAGGTGGTAATACAGGTCGTTCCACTTAAGTTCGTTCTTAAGTTGCT
The DNA here is from genome assembly GCA_036351095.1 of Bacteroidales bacterium. GTDB lineage: Bacteria > Bacteroidota > Bacteroidia > Bacteroidales > VadinHA17 > UBA9300. The sequence goes on from JAZBOI010000200.1 coordinate 15,980, forward strand.
CTATTTTTGTTTCTTCGTCAATAGTTACTGTTTCAATCCCGAGCATTGCACCAAAATCTTTCATATACCTGCTGTCAATGGCTGTTGAGAAGCCTGTGTGATGTGCTCCGCCAGCTATTATCCATGCTTTAGCCGAAGTTTTGAGGTCTGGCACTGGCTTCCACAGCACCCTGGCAACAGGCAGTTTAGGCATATCAGGGCATTCAATAAGCTCCAGGGGGTTAAGCAGCAGTCGAAACCTGTTACCCATGTCGATCAGGGAGGCATTGATCCCCTTCCCGGGCAGTGCCCTGAATACCAGCCTGGCGGGATCTTCACGTCCGCCAATTGAGAGAGGATGGATCTCAAGCCGTGGTTTTTCACCGCTTACCGAAGGGCATATTTCAAGCATATGTGCTCCCAGCACGGCTTCATTGCCTGGTTCAAGATGATAGGTATAATCTTCCATAAATGAAGTGCCACCGGCCAGTCCGTGTGCCATCACCTTCATGGATCTGACCAGGGCAGATGTTTTCCAGTCGCCTTCAGCCCCGAAACCATAACCACCGGCCATAAGCCTCTGAACGGCAAGGCCCGGCAGCTGTGGTAATCCGTGCAGGTCCTCGAAGTTTGTAGTGAAAGCTTTGAAAGAGCCATCCCGGAGAAAATTCCTCAATCCCGCCTCTATCCTGGCAGCATCCTTTAAGTGAGCTGACTTCAGGATATCACTGTTATGGTTTATGTATAAATCCCCATACTCCTCTATCAAAGAACTGATCTCACTTTCCGGAACGGCCTCGCATGCCTTCACCAGGTCGCCCACTCCGTAAGCATGGACTGAATAATTCATCTGTATCTGTGCAGCTACCTTGTCGCCCTCGGTAACGGCCACATCCCTCATATTATCCCCGAAGCGTGCTATCCTTAGTTTTTTTGTGTCGGCAAGGGCAAGTGCTGCTCTTGACCATATGGCAATTTCCTCTGTACACGACTTATCTTTCCAGTGGCCCACCACCACTTTCCTTTCCATCCTGAGGCGTGCACCTGCAAATCCGAATTCCCTTCCACCGTGGGCTGACTGGTTAAGGTTCATGAAATCCATATCAATCTCGTTCCACGGTATATCGCGGTTGAACTGAGTGTGAAAATGAAGGAGGGGTTTTATCAGCCATTTCAAGCCGTTCAGCCACATTTTGGAGGGTGAGAAGGTATGCATCCAGCTTATCAGCCCTAAACATTTATCTTCATTATTAGCCTGCAGGCATAATTCAGTTATTGCATCAGCAGAAGTGAGTACGGGCTTAAAAACTATCTTCACAGGAATTTCTTCAAGCCTGTCAAGGTAAGCAGCGATCTTTTCCGAATCATCCCTTACCCTTTTTAGTGTTTCTTCACCATAAAGATGCTGGCTTCCTGTGACAAACCAGATTTCAGAATTCCTGTATATATCCATAATCCATATTTATTACCAGAAATAGGCATAAAATACTATTACTACAGTAATAATAATAGCTGAATTCACAAGGTCCCAGTTATTCCAGCTTGCCCTGGTAATTGCTTTCTGTTCAGGGCTGGCAGAACGAAGGTAAAGACCCATGATTGATTTAGGATCTTTCCTTTTGGTAAACCTGCTAACTATCATCATCACTATTATCACGAGGAAGAAAAGTACCACTTCATAATGGTAAACATTGGTATCGACAAAGACCTTCGACCACAGGGTGTCCGGGGGAATGCTCCGCTCAAACACCATGAACCCCAGCTTGAGCATACCCAGGGCAAAGCCTGTAATCAGTCCCGTGAGACCCGCTGCAGGGGTTGTTTTTTTGGACAGTATGCCAAGCAGGAAAACAGCTGCTATTCCCGGGGCCAGCATTGACTGCACCTCCTGCAGATACTGGTACAGCACATTACCCAGACCTCTCATTACCGGTATCCATAATATACCGAGAATAACCACGGCAACGGTTGCCATTCTTCCCACCGCCACCAGTCTCTTCTCAGTGGCTTCCGGTTTATACTTCTTGTAAAAATCCACCGTAAAGAGTGTGGCTGAAGAGTTGAACAGGGACGACAGCGAACTCATCAGGGCTGCCAGTATTCCTCCCACCACTATTCCCTTGAATCCTATGGGCAATAAATTAGTTATCAGTGCGGGAAAGGCGGCATCTGAATTGCTAAGGTCAAGTAAGCCTTTCTGGTTCATTGCAAAGGCAATCATACCGGGTATCATAAAAATAAACACAGGTGTAAGCTTAAGGTAGGAACCAAAAATTGCACCTCGCCGTGATTGCTTCTGATCCCTGCCCGACAATACCCGTTGTACTATATACTGGTCAGTGCACCAGTACCAGAAACCAATTATCGCCGACCCGAAAAGGACACCTGTCCAGGGAAAATCCGGATCTTTGGCCGAACGTACCAGGGAAGTCATATCATCCCCGTATTCATTTACGGGGACAGCCTTGCATATCTCCATCATTTCATTCCAGCCACCGAGCTGTATCAGTCCCATTATCATTATTACGATCGATCCTGCCAGCAATACCGGTGTTTGTATTACGGATGTTGCCAGCACGGCCTTCATCCCTCCGAAGACAGTATATAAACCGGTAAGCAGCACCAGGCCGACAGCACTGATCCAGAAGAAATCAATGCCAAACATGGATTCTATACCGAATACCTCTTTAAAAACCACACCGCCGGCATAAACCGTAACGGCCACCTTTGTTAGCACATAGCTCACCAGGGAGATAATGGAAAGGATGGACCTTGATTGTGAATTATATCTTTTTTCAAGGAATTCAGGCATGGTAAATACACCGCTCCTGGCATAGAAAGGGACAAAAAGCCAGCCAAGGATGAGTATTACCCAGGCATGCATCTCCCAGTGGGCCATTGCCATACCGCTTGAAGCACCTGTTCCGGCGAGCCCGACCAGGTGTTCAGAACCGATGTTTGAAGCAAATATGGAAGCACCGATGGCTATCCATGTGGCATCCCTCCCGGCAAGAAAATAATCAGATGAGGTTTCATCTTTTTTTCTTACCACCCATATAATCACACCTATCAGTACAAGACAAAACAGTCCGAGCACAATCCAGTCAATTAAGGTCATCTCCTTAAGGTTTTATGTTAGCAATCAGGAAAAGCCGCACCCCTTCTGTCTCCAAGGTTCTGTCATGCTCCTTCCCTGCAATGGCTGCAGGCTTTTTTCAATTATCTCAAATATAAATAAAATAAATAATTTAATGTATGTTGTACACTTAAAAAATCAAATGGATTGCCGGGTCTGGTGGCAGTGTGTTTTGAAGATAGACAGTGTTTAAAAAGACGATGAAAAGCGTGTCTTGTACGCACGTACTTATAGAATGAAAGGGTGCATAAGCAATGCCCATGCACCCGCTGGTCTTATTTTTTCGGTTTATCGTCAGGTTTTGACAGGGAATCTCTCATATTGGTATCAGCCTCAATATTTTTATACCTGTAATAATCCATTATTCCCAGGTTACCCTTATCGAATGCACCTGCTATTGCAAGAGGCACTTTAACTTCGGCCTCAATAACCTTGGCCCGTGCTTCCTGGGCTTTTGCTTTCATCTCCTGCTCCAGGGCAACGGCCATGGCCCTTCTCTCTTCGGCTTTGGCCTGGGCAATATTCTTATCGGCATTTGCCTGGTCCATCTGCAGTACGGCGCCAATATTTTTACCGATATCTATATCAGCTATATCTATTGAGAGTATTTCAAATGCTGTCCCGGCATCAAGGCCTTTTTCAAGCACCACTTTTGAGATGAAATCAGGATTTTCCAGCACTTTCTTATGGCTGTCGGCCGAGCCAATAGACGATACAATACCTTCACCCACTCGTGCCAGTACTGTTTCCTCGCCTGCGCCACCGACAAGCTGTCTGATATTAGCCCTTACGGTAACCCTTGCCTTGGCTATGAGCTGTATACCGTCCTTGGCCACGGCGGTCACCGGGGGTGTATCAATCACTTTTGGGTTCACC
>JAZBOI010000201.1:0-3463 GCA_036351095.1 Bacteroidales bacterium
TAAGCTACGGGTCCATTTTTCTGACTGCAAATATAATTATTAAGTTTATTATTTGCTAAAGATTGTGAGAGTACATTCCAGGATGAAAGCTCTCAAATTATTAGTAAATTGCACTGATCAAACATCAATTCAATGAAAAAAGTTTTAAAAATAAGTTTAAGGATACTGGGGATATTGATTCTTGTGATTTTCCTTGCCGGGATTATAATTCCTTCACTCTTTAAGGAACAGATAAAAGAAAAAGTGCTGGGTATAGCCAACGAGAGAATAGATGCCAGCCTGGCTGCAGGTGATTTCAGCCTTACCATTTTCCGGAATTTCCCAAACCTCACTTTCCGCCTTAAAGATGTGGCCGTAACAGGTGTGGACAGATTCGAAGGCGATACACTGGCAGGACTGAAATCATTTAATCTTGTCTTTGATATTGCTTCAGTGATATCAAAAAAAGGATACAGGATAAAAGCAATTGAAATTGACCGGCCTGTTGCAAATATCATTATCCTCGAAGATGGAAGTGTTAATTATGATATTGTTAAAAAGTCACCAGGCGATACCCTGACCGCCGGTGAAGAAAGTCCGGATGACGGAAAGGACAAAAGGGAAGAAAAAGATATAAGCCTCAGGCTGAATAAATTCGAGATAAATAATTGCGTCATTTCTTATGTCGACAGGCAGGGTGGGATGGAAGCCCTGATAAGTGATATGAACCTGCTTCTGAAAGGAAATATGTCCCAGAGCCATAGCGACCTGCTTCTTACCATGGATGCCGGGGGACTCGATTTCAGGATGGGCGGAGTGAGATACCTCAAAAATGCAAGCATCTCATCCAGATTCGATATTGGTGCCGATATGCAGGATAAAATTTTTGAACTGAAAGATAACTACCTGTCAATTAATGATCTGAGACTATTGTTTGACGGTTCTGTGCAGGTCGATGACCAGGATATTCTGACTGATATAAATCTAGGAACAGGTGATACGCAATTCAAGTCGCTACTGTCACTTATCCCTGCTGTCTATATGGAAGGATTCGAGGAACTTGAAACAGACGGCAGCTTCAGCATAAGCGGGAATGTCAAAGGCAGGTACAGCAGTGCCGATAGCCTGCTTCCTGATGTCATGCTTGAAGTTCTTGTTAAAAAGGGACAGCTATCCTATCCCGACCTGCCTGAGAAGATCAGCGATATTGATTTAAGCGCACTGCTGATGCTTGACGGTTCGGACCCTGATAATACAGTTATTGACCTTGCTGATCTCCATTTTATCCTGGCCGGAAGTCCCTTTGATATGAATATGACACTGAGTACTCCTGTCAGCGATCCCGAAGTGGAGGCTCAATTCAAAGGCAGATTAGACCTCGGGGCACTTGCATCTGCCGTGCCTGTCAAACTGGAGAGACTCGCCGGTGTGGTGGATATAAACTTTGGTTTGCATGGCAGAATGTCAATGATAGAAAATAAGGACTATGACAGCTTTGTGGCTGATGGAACTCTTGAAATTTCGGAATTTGATGTTATGATGGAGGATGTTCCGCCTCTTGGAATAAAACATGCCGCTTTTAGCTTTACACCCGCCTATGCTGTCATGAATGATTTTATGCTGGACCTGGCTGGCAATAAAATTAATTTATCGGGACGCCTGGAGAATTACCTGCCCTTCGTGCTTCAGAAAGAGACCATTAAAGGGGAAATGAATTTATATTCAGCATATATCGATATAGATACAATTTTTTCATACCTGCCGGTAGACACAATGGACGTAAGTGATGACACTCTTTCAATTCAAACAATTGAAATACCTGAAAACATCGATTTTCAATTTATATCTGTTGTGGATAGGCTAAGCTACAGGCCCCTGGTGGCAACAGATATACGAGGCAATCTTTATATCAGTAATGGAGCTCTTATTGTCAGGGAAACAGGCCTCAGTACCCTCGGTGCAGATGTGAGGCTAAACGCGGAATATGATTCGGGTAATGCTCTTACTCCTCGCCTGGTAGCTGATCTCTCTGTTGATGGTCTTGGTATAAGGCAGTCATTCAATACCTTCAATACCGTCAAAAAGCTTGCACCGGTAGCAGAGGGCATGAACGGTGATATTTCCATGTCATTTGATTTTACAGCCCTGCTGGGCGAGGGAATGATACCCCTGGTTGAAACAATACAGGGTAGGGGGACATTGGTTTCTGATCAGATACAACTGCTTAGTTCTCCGATTTACGAAAAGTTCAGCAGCGTTTTACAGATAGGGGAGGATTATACCAATACCTTCAAGGATCTTGATTTGGCTTTCGAGGTCAGGGATGGCAGGGTGCATATAAAACCATTTGATACACAACTGGGTGACATGAAGATAACCCTCGGTGGTGATCATGGTATTGATCAGAGCATCAACTATTTGATGGAGCTGGAAATACCATCCTCTGAATTACCCGCTGGTATGAGTGATTTTTTGACCGGGCTGGCAGCGAGTGCAGCCCTTATGGGTATTGAATTTTATCAGCCTGAAATAATAAGGATGGATATCAGTATAGAGGGTAGTGTGAAAGATCCCGTAATAAAACCTTCACTGGGCAGGAATAAGGGGGCTTCAGGTAAAGAAACAGTCCGGGAAGCTGCAGGTGAACTGATTGAAGAAAAAGTGGGACAGGCGAGAGACCAGGTATCTCAGGAAGTGAGTGAACAGGCCGGTAAAATAATAGCAGAAGCACAGAAAAAGGCTGATATACTTAAAGATGAAGCCGCACTGGCTGCACAGAAGATCAGGGATGAAGGGGAGAAGAATGCACAGAAGCTTATTGATGAAGCAGCCGATAGAGGAGCACTGGCAAAGCTGGCGGCAGAAAGAACTGCTGAAAGATTGCGAAAGGAGGCAAATGAAAAGGCCTCACTCCTTGAAGCTGAAGCTGGGACACAGGCTGATAAAATTATGGAGGAAGCAAGGGCCAGGGCAGAGGATATTAAAAAATAAAAAAAAGCTGCCGGTTGACAGCCCTTGTCAATGATGATATAATAGAAAAGAGACCGGCTCAAACTTTCTTATGAGACGGTCTCTTTCATATACCTGGAGTTAATATTTCTTTTCCCTTATTTTTGCCTTCTTCCCGGTGAGCTGACGCAGGTAGAATATCCTTGCCCTGCGTACCTTGCCACGTTTATTCAGATCTATCTTTTCAATGAAGGGTGAGCCAAGGGGGAATATCCTTTCAACACCAACACTACCCGACATCTTGCGTACAGTAAAAGTTTGTGTATGATGTGACCCTTTAATCTGTAAAACCGTACCCCTGAATTGCTGTATTCTTTCCTTATTACCTTCCTTTATCTTGTAATGGACTGTAATAGTGTCACCTGCTTTAAAATCAGGGAATTCGCTTTTTACAGCATACTCCTTTTCAACAACGTTCATCAAGTTCATAATCCTTAGTATTTTGAGCTCGCAAATATAGAACTTCTTTTTCAGA
>JAZBOI010000202.1:0-5429 GCA_036351095.1 Bacteroidales bacterium
ACGAATACTATATTCCCCTCAAAAAAGGATTCAATCTCCTGCTCAAAAAACAAACCGATAACAGCAACCGGTAGCATGGAAACAAGTATTTTCAGAACGTATTCTGTTTCACTGTTCATCCTGAACTTCAATGTCCCCCTTATTAGCTCAAGCACCTCCTGCCGGAAGACCACCAGTGTGCTAAGTACAGTTGCCCCGTGCACTGCAACTGAAAAACTGAAGCTTGATACTGCATCAATGCCGAAAAGGTGTTTTCCAATTTCAAGATGGCCGCTGGAACTGACGGGTAAAAATTCTGTCAATCCCTGGATAATACCAAGGATTATTGCTTCCACTAAATTCATAATCCAATGTGAATAATGATATTACTCCCCTGAGCGCGGCTTCTTCATTATTGCCCATATTTCAAAAACAAATCCCGCCAGCACGACAAGAGGAGCCAGAGTAATGCGCCTGAAACTGAAAATTGCATCAGAAAATTCATTAGGGTCTTCACTTTTGCCTCCAATCATAAGGAGAAAGCCTACAACTATTATCCCGAAACCGATGGCCATCAATTTGAAGTTCTCCCTGCCCAGGGCAAAACCGTTTTCTTCCTTTTTTGTTTTTTTCGCTACCATATCAGTAATAAAGTTTATCTTCCGAAATTCCCAGGTACTTGGTAACTGAGAAGAATGTTGATACCAGGTTTATCAATATGCCTATCGCAATAATCCCTCCAAACAAATATATTATTAACCCGATATCCTGAAGTGTAAATAATAAATAAAACTCCTTTTCAACAAAGAATAATATTGCCATGAGCAAAACAATTGCCAGGAGGGCAGCTATTATTCCGTGTACAACACTGCGCAGGAGGAAAGGCCTTCTTATGAAAGACCTTGTGGCACCCACGAGTTGCATGGTCCGTATGATAAAACGTTTTGAATAAACAGATAACCTTATGGTATTATTGATGATAGTAAGTGAGATAAATAAGAGCAAGCCGCTGAATATTAACAGGAAAGCACTTATTTTCTTTACATTTTCATTTATGAGGTGAAGGAAGGATTCCTGGAAATACACTTCATTAACCACGTCATATTCCATAAGGTAGCGCTCTATATTAAGTACGCTGTCAGGATGTGTGTAATCGGCCAGCAGGTACACATCGATAGACGGCAGCAGCGGATTATAACCCATAAAGGTCAGGAAATCTTCTCCAAGATCTTCCTTCAGGTTTTCGGCTGCCTGTTCCTTTGAAATATACTCGGTGCTCTTAACAAAATGCTTGGCATCGAGGTCTTTCTGCAACATCCGTATATCAGCTTCCTTGGCATCCTCATCGAGCATTACTGAAAAACTGAGGCTCTCACGGAAGTAGTCAGACAGTTCGCGTGCATTTATCAGCACAAAACCCAGCAATCCCAGCAGGAACAAAACAAGAGAGATACTCACTATCTGCGTAAGATAAGAGCTTCTCAGTCTGCCTTTGGATATATCTTCCTGATATTTAACCACCATTCATGATTTGCCTGCAAAGATACAATTAATCCAGAATAGTTATCCAGTTAAAAGTATCGGGTATATCTCCTTTTTGTATACCCGTGAGCATATCATATAATTTCATCTGAACCTTCCCCGGTTTACCGTCCCTGCAATAATCTATCACCTTGTTTGTGTCAGGATCAAATATTTTGCCTATGGGGCTTATTACGGCTGCTGTTCCACATGCACCGGCCTCATCAAACTCAGGCAGTTCCCCGATAGGCACCCTGCGTCTTTCCACTTTCATCCCGATACTCTCTGCCAGTTCAACCAGGCTCTTGTTTGTTATTGAAGGCAGTATTGAAGCTGATTCGGGAGTTACATAGGTATTGCCTTTTATTGCAAAGAAGTTTGCAGGACCGCATTCATCTATATATTTTTTCTCTTTTGCATCCAGGAAAATCACGTTTGCATAACCTTCATCCCTCGCTTTAACTATTGCCCTGAGGCTTGCAGCATAGTTGCCGCCAACCTTGTATGTACCTGTACCCAGGGGTGCTGCCCTGTCTACATCCCTGCATACCATCATATTAACAGGCTTAACACCTCCTTTGAAGTAAGGCCCCACAGGGGTAACAAAGACCATGAATGTATATTCTGTCGATGGTCTGACACCTACTTCAGGACCGCTGCCGAACAACAGGGGTCGTATATACAGGGCTGCACCAGAACCATAGGGTGGTACATATTTCTCATTCAGCCTGACTACCCTGAAGATCATTTCCCCGAACAGTTCTTCAGGTACCTCTGCCATTATTACGCCCCTGGCCGAATTCATCATTCTCCTGGCATTCTCTTTCCAGCGGAACAACCTTATCTTATTGTCTTTTCCCCTGTATGCCTTCATTCCCTCAAAAGCTTCCTGCCCGTAGTGAAGGGCAGTGGCTGCGATATGAACATTGAGGTACTGAGAATCCGTCACCTCCGGCTCACTCCATTTGCCGTTCTTATAATAAGTGCGTACATTATAATCTGTCTTAATATATCCGAACGACAGATCTTTCCAGTTTATATTTTCCATAGAGTTATGTAATTTTATTTATAAAAGCTCAAATTTACCTTTTTAAAAGGTGAGTACAAATGTGTTATTTAATATGTTTAATATGCTTCTCCAGGTTCTCAGCCTGCTCCTCACCGGTATATGATCTCAGGAGCCTGGCTGTATCAGTATAGAATTCATGCTTCTTTATCCTTTCAAGCTCAGCGGTATACCATTTCTCCTTATCCTTCAGGCCCATCATCGTACTCTCTTCCTTAAAATGCTGTTCAACCACATCAGGATAATCCACATGCCCGCAGTAATCATTTATGGCATCCATCAGTATCTGCACTTCTTTTCTCCCTGTTTCCATCGAATAAACGCCCCTGATTATTGATTCAGCCTGTTCAATATACTTTGTTCTGAAACCAAACTCAGGGGCCAGTTCACGCAGTTTGTTCACTGATTGCTCAACAGGGCTGATATAATCGCTTAACAGCCCCGACTTAACAAAAAGGGCAGCCAGCCTGAGCCACAGTATTTTTACTTCATCAAGTTTCTCAGCCCTGGCAATCAACTCGGTCTGCGTACATATGTTTTTAATGAATTTAGTATTGTGGAAAACAAAGTCATCTGGAACATTTTCCGAGTACCAGGCAAAATAATAATCCTCAAGATCTTGTATCCCAATCGTTAAGAGCCGGTTAACAAATAATTCGTTGGGCTCAATCTTTCCTTTACCCCTTAATTCAGGCCTGATGCCTTTAACGAAATACATCTCCAGGTCGCCCTTGTATTTAACCGGCATCTTACCCCTGTATTCACAGATGAAAAAGTCTTTGACATATTCATATGTCACCCCTGAAATGTTTATTCTACCCGGCAGTCCTGACGACTCCATCCTGCTCGCTGTGTTTACTGTGTCACCCCAGATATCATAGGATAATTTTTTCTGTCCCACCACACCAGCTATAACTGTGCCTGTATGGACACCTATCCTGATATCCCATAAGCTTACTCCTCTTAAGGTCTGGTCTTCTTTCAGTCCTTCCATATAGTCCTGCATCTCAAGTGCAGCCATCACCACTTCTACAGGATTGGTCCTGTTTGGATGAGGAATACCGCCCGCACACATATAAGCATCGCCTATGGTCTTTATTTTCTCGATATTGTATTTCTCAACCACTGAATCAAAATGGAAAAAGAAATTATCCAGCTCATCAATCAGTATTTCCGGGTTTACCTCCTCGGCAATCCGTGTAAAACCTTCTATATCTGAGAACAACACTGTAACAAAATTATATTTTTGCTTCGTGGCCTTCCCTTTTGACATTATTTCATCAGCAGTGCCTTTGGGCAGGAGGTTGGCAAGCAGGGTATCTGTCTTTTCCTTCTCACTCATCAGTTCCTCAGTCCTTTCCTGTATAATCGATTCCAGGTGTGCCTGCCTGGATTTTTGCCTGGACACAAAATTCCTGATCAGTAAGTAAAATATCAAAAACAGGATACCCAGGTATATTAACAGTGCAAGCGGGCTGAAATAGAATGGAGGCCTCACCCTGAAAGATGTTATCCTGTACCTTTCTTCAGGTGCGCCAGGTGCCATGTCCCTTGCATGGAGAACATATGACCCAGCCCTGAGATTGGTATATTCCTTTACCGGCCGGTCAAACCATATACTCCATTTTTTATCATTGCCTTCAAGAAAAAATGAATACTTTGTCCCGGGCACTTTTTCCCTACACTCTATAAGAAGATTATTGTGTTGATTATCCAGCACATAAAGCGGCCGTATTTCATTGTCCCTGTTGATGTCGTAGAGAACTGAATCGTAATCAAGCAGTATCCTTTTAACACACAATAAACTATCCTGGCCGTAAGTACCCTGTGACAGGATTAAGTCTGCAAGGATAATCAGTATTGTTATTAAGAATCTGTGCAATGCAGTAAAATTTGCTTTACGGATCAAAAACCTTTGAATAGTATTACCAAATGTAACATATATAAATTTACTCAAAAAGCTTTTGTCATTTTTAATTACTTTTGAGTCATACAGTAAAATTTATATGAAAATTATAGTTGCTTCAAATAACAGACATAAGATCAAGGAGATCAGTGCTGTGCTCAAAGGATCAGTCAGGCTGGTAACAATGGCTGAAGCAGGTATTCATGAAGATATCCCTGAAAATGAACCTGGCCTTGAAGGTAATGCACTGGAAAAAGCCAGGTATGTTCACCGCCGTACCGGGGAGAATGTCTTTGCCGATGACACCGGGCTGGAAACGGAGGCAATGAACGGGGCCCCGGGTGTCCATTCTGCCAGGTATGCAGGCGACAGCAAAGATTCAGACGCTAACATAAAAAAGTTGCTCCATGAATTACAGGGGCATGAAAACAGAAGAGCCCGGTTCAGAACGGTTATTGCCCTTATCTTTAATAAGCAGGAATACCTTTTTGAAGGTATCATAAACGGCCGGATAATTAATGAGAAAAGAGGGGAGCATGGATTCGGATATGACCCCGTATTTATACCTGAAAGAGAAACACTGACTTTTGCCGAAATGTCTTCTGAAAAGAAGAATACAATTTCTCACAGGGCCATTGCAATAAATAAACTCTGTAAATTCCTGCAGGAAAACTTATAAACAATATCTAAATCGGGCAGCAGTTATTAATATATGTCAAGGTTCATCATTATACCTCTCCTTCTGCTACAGTTCCATGCGGTAATTGCACAGGGCCCGCCTGGTTCATGGAGCGATCATTTTCCTTACCATTCAGTATTTTTTGTGACAGGCGGAGAGGACGAGATATACGGTTCCACTGAGCATGCCATTACAATCTTTAATAATACCTACCAGGAGTTACGTAAACTGTCTAAAGTCAACGGTCTGTCAGATTGCAGCATCTCTGCGATTGAATA
>JAZBOI010000203.1:0-3357 GCA_036351095.1 Bacteroidales bacterium
ACCTTTACAGTACCCTTGAAGGTATTGAAAGAACCCAGGCTGCTGCTTACAGACGCATAAGGCTCATTGGAAGGCATCTCGGTCTGAAGGTTCACGCTTGCACCGAATGCTGCAGCGCCATTTTTTGATGTTCCCACACCCCGCTGGACCTGTATCCCTGAAAGGGATGAAGCAATATCAGGCATATTAACCCAGAAAACCTGTTGTGATTCAGCATCATTGATAGGTATACCATCGATGGTGATATTTATCCTGCTGGGATCGGTGCCCCTGATCCGGAAGTTGGTATACCCTAGGCCCGTACCCGCTTCTGATGTTTCAACGAGCGAAGGAAGGGAAGAAAGAAGGAATGGAAGATCCCTGCCCGTGTTAAGCTTCTTTATCTCCTCTCTCTCAAGGTTGGTATGTGCCACCGGCGTGGTCTCCGTCGCCCTGCTGCCGATAACCATCACTTCATCGGCACTTATCACGGCCATCTTCAATTCATATTCGAGGAACATATCATGATCGAGGTTCACATCCTTACTGGCCGTCTCATAACCCATATAAGATACTTCAATGGTATACTTACCTTCTTTCATGGGTTTGAACTCGAAAAAGCCATCAGAACCCGTTGTTGTTCCAAGGTAAGTGTCCTGAACAATAACAGTGGCTCCGGGCAGAGCCCGGCCGCTTTCACCTGTCACTTGCCCGCTGAGGACCCATTTTTGATCCTGCTGCCGGGGAAAGGCAGATGTGATACCAATAAATAAAAGGATAAAAAGCAATAAGAAATTTTTCATTTTTCTTTTGATTTAATTATACCTAAAATCAAAAGAATGAGGTCTCTTTTCCTACGACGGCATTATCCGTATCAGGTACAGAGGGTATGATCTCAGCCCGTATATTAAGGCACCCCATTTTTTGATACTGCAAAGTTATAAAAATTGACAATCCCCGGCAAAAAAGAACATGATTATATCATTTAAAAAAGATTTCTTACTTTTGACCCCGCAATTTTTGCAGGGGTAGAAATATGGAATATCTAATAAAAAAACTCAATTACAAAGAGCAGGAAAGGATTTGCATACTCAATGCCAATAATGGATTTATCAAAGAGTTTGAAAATACAAGACCATCGGTCAGGGTGGACAGGGAAATAGATCCCAAATATCTTTATGAATTCTGCCTGGTCTTCGTGAGGAATAAATCTGAGCTTACAGAAACTGTTCCACAGAGTATACATAACCTTGCAGAAGACGGGGTTCTCTGGTTTGCCTATCCAAAGATGAGTTCAAAGAAATATAATGCCGATATAAACCGGGACAGTGGCTGGGAACTGGTCAACTCACATGGCTTTGAAGCTGTCAGGCAGGTTTCGGTAGACGAAGACTGGAGTGCCCTGCGCTTCAGGAATGTAAAGCATATAAAAAGAAGCAAAGGCTAGATGTCACTCTCTTTCCACTTCCTCGAAGAGGAGATTAACACCGGGATCAGCTATTAATTCAACTGGTGAATTTGCATATTCAAGGACAAATGACTGGACTCTCCTGTTAACCATTATTGTTTCAAACCCTGAGCCTGAAGGGTCGTTAATCCGGATATCCAGGGGAAACTCAAAAACATGACCTTCCTGTTTCTGCTCGACCATAATGTTCACTTCTTTCCTGTCCCTGTCATATGACCAACTTATTTTTAACTGCGGGTGTCCGGGCAGGTTTAGCCATTGATAGAAGAACCCGTCAAGATCACGATCCGCCACCTCTTCCATTGTTATCACAAAATCAGGGGTCAGTGCATTGGCGTTACGGTAGCGCTCATAATATTTTTGAATCCCCGCCCAGAAAAGATCATCTCCCAGTTCATTTTTTAGCATATGCAAAACCCAGGCACCTTTCTGGTAAGAATTGGCGCTGAGCAGTCGCATAAATTCAAAAATTGTTGTATCAATCACCGGGGAAGGATTATTCTTAAATGATCTTATAACCCTGCGCCTGGCCATATCCATTACTGTCCTGAGCTTTTCTTCCCCTTCCCTGTGACCCTGGTAAAGGGCTGTCAGGTAGGTCGCAAAGCCCTCGCTCAGCCATATATGATGCCAGTCCTTTTCACTTACCGAATTGCCAAACCACTGGTGCGCAATCTCATGTGCTATAAGGCCTTCAGCCCGGCCACGGCCGGTGACAGAAGATTCGGAATAAAAGATACAGCCTGCATTTTCCATTCCTCCGAACATTGTTTTTGATTGTACATTTGCCAGTTTTTCATATGGATAGGGCCCTATCATTTCACTGTACCATTTAAAGGGTCCGGTGGCCACTGAATAGTCTGAGAAACCTGCTTCACGGTCCTCCGGGAAGACATAGGTCCATATGTCTGTTCCATATATATTCCCGGCCAGCCGTTTTGCAAACTCGGCCACACCTATAACCATCACTTTTGTCGGGATACTTATCTCCTCCTTCCAGTGAGTAAGTTTCAATTGCCCTGGCAATGTGCTTTCTTCATAGAGATATCCGTTTGACACAACACTGTATTTATCAGGTGCATAAACAATAAAATCCACCTTTGCCTTATCGGAAGGATGGTCAATACAGGGAATCCAGTTCCTTGCCCTGTCAGGCCAGTTATCAGCAAAAAATGTACGGCGGCCATGCCTGTTCATGGAAATAACCAGGCCACCAGCAGGGACACCGTGATATTTTATATAAAGGATTGATGATTCACCGGCTTTTTTCTCCTTAATGAGATCTATATGGAGCCTGTTGTCTTTGTGCTCCCAGGCCACAGCTTGATTATCGACCATCACCTCCTCAACACTCATGCCTTTGCCACCTTCTCCCGGATTAACTAGATCAAGGATAATTTCCCTGGTGCTTCCGGTGTGGCTGATCTCTGATTTTGCTTCTCCCCTTATCTCATTGTAAGTGTCGGAAAGATAAATCGTGAATTCATAATGAATAATATCAATACTGTTTTGTACTGGGTATTGATCTTTTGACTGCAATGAAAAGGTCAGCAGGCAAAGCAATAACACCGCCTTAATTCTCATAGTCCCGGATTTTGTTAATCAGCCAGTAAAGGTATATTTTTTCAGGGGATTTTTTCTCAGACCATGCCATGAAAGCCCTGTGGAAGCTGGTACTTATAAAAGAATAAGACTATAACTTTCAGAATTACAAGTAAAAATCCTTAGATTTGTAGAAAATTATAATAATGGATCACGACTATAACACCCAGAGACAAAAGATGGCATTGCCGGAGTACGGCAGGAATGTGCAGAAAATGGTTGATCACATAAAAACCATTAAGGACAGGGACGAACGGTCAAAGGCCGCACGTGCAATAATACAGATTATGGGCAACCTGAATCCCAAC
>JAZBOI010000204.1:0-5876 GCA_036351095.1 Bacteroidales bacterium
ATATTCTTCGGAACAGCCCCCGAGCGCCCTGAAAGGGATACGACCATCCTTGATGAGGAATATCCTGATGTTGAAATCTGGCATGGCAGCGAGGGTACCCTGCATACCGTACAGGTGATAAATAAGGAACGTGAACTGAAAAGGACATACCAGGCAATGTATGATGCAGGAACGGGAAAAGCGCTGCAGATTGAAACTGAAGATATCCCTGGCTCAAGGCTCATTGACAAAGGTGATTCCGACCATGTCCTACTCCTCACAGATAAACCATACGAACTGCAGTCAATGTGGGAGGGAAGCCCCAATCATTATGATGTGTACCTTCTTAACCTGGTAACAGGCGATAAAGAGCTTATAAAGAAAGATATACGTGCCAGCGTGGAGCCCTCACCCGGAGGGAAGTACCTGGTATGGTTTAATTATCCTGATTATTCCTATTACAGCTACGACATAAAGGAGGGTAAAGAGTACAGGCTTACTTCCCCTGATATTATCAGGGCCGAGGATGAGCTTAACGATGTACCCAATTATGCCTATCCCTATGGCTCGGCAGGCTGGCTTGAAGACGATGAGGCTGTACTTATTTATGACCGCTATGATATATGGAAGGTTGATCTCACCAATGATCATGATCCCATAAACATGACGCTTACGGGTCGTAAAGATAAGATAAGCTACAGGCTTATATCCTTTGATCGCGAAGCCGATTTTATTGATGAAAAGGAGACACAGTACCTGATGGCCACCAGGGAGGTGAGCCGTGAATCGGCTTATTGCAGCTGGGAACTCAGAAGGGCTTCCGAGCCTGAAGAACTGCTGGGCGGCACATATAACCTGTCGCGTCCCATGAAAGCCGGTGATGCTGAAACAGTAATATATACTAAAGAAACTTTCAATGAGTTCCCCGACCTGCTCGTGACCGATCTAAGGTTCCGCAAGAGCACCAGGATCAGTGATGCCAACCCGCAGCAGGATGAATTCATCTGGGGTACGGCCGAACTCTATGAATGGACCTCGCTCGATGGCCGTAAGATAGAGGGACTGCTTTATAAACCTGAAAACTTCGATTCTTCAAAGAAGTATCCCATGATCGTGAACTTCTATGAGAAATCATCAGACGGGCTTTACAGTCACAGGACTCCTGAATTGCACAGATCAACCGTCGATTACCATTATTACACCAGCAATGGTTATGTAATTTTCAACCCTGATGTATATTACGAGGACGGTTATCCGGGAGAGAGTGCCTACAACTGCGTTATGCCCGGTGTTACTGCCCTTATTGATGAAGGCTTTGTTGATCCTGAAAGAATCGGTGCACAGGGTCACAGCTGGGGTGGTTACCAGGTGGCTTACCTTGCAACACGTACAGATATGTTTGCAGCTATCGAGTCAGGGGCACCTGTGGTTAACATGTTCAGTGCCTACGGTGGTATACGCTGGTGGACAGGGCTCAACAGGTCGTTCCAGTACGAGCATACCCAGAGCAGGATAGGAGGTAGTATATGGGAATATCCACTGAGATATTTCGAAAATTCCCCGCTCTTTACGATGGACAAGGTTACTACTCCCATACTTATCATGCATAACGACCAGGACGGTCATGTACCGTGGTACCAGGGTATTGAATATTTCATTGCCCTGCGGAGGCTGCAAAAACCTGTCTGGATGCTAAACTATACGGGTGAGCCACACTGGCCACAGAATTTGAAAAACAAGAAGGATTTCCAGATACGTATGGCCCAGTTCTTTGATCACTATTTAAAGGGGGAGCCAATGCCTGTATGGATGAAAGAAGGTGTTCCTGCTGTTGATAAGGATCATGAGCTGGGTTATGAGCTGATGAAATAAGTTCATCAGAAAGATCGTACAAGCCTGAGGTCAATAAAGTCAATAACCTGGTAATGTGAACGGGCATTCACCCCTATCCATGTTGAGGGAGCGAAGCGGTAAAGCAGTGCATACCTCTGGTACCATGGTTTTGGGGGAGTGGCAGGGGAATATATATAAATACCTGCATACTGTGAAAAAAGAAATCTGCCCAGCACCAGTTCATGGCCCAGTAGTATGCTCAGCCTTTTATGATCGGGTAATTCGTCTGTAGTACCATCCCTGTAATCCTCCAGGACCCTTTCTCTCAGGAGATGATCAGATACTAACTCGGCACCTGTGTAAAGGGCACTTAGCCTGCCAAGCATATGGCTATAGCCGGCCCATATGCCGTAAACGCCGAACCAGCGGTCAAAATCTTTGCCCTCACGGCCCGAAAAGAACAGTGCCAGGTCAAAGCGGGACCTGTCGGGGTTTAAAACAATACCTCTCTTTTTTTCCCTTTCCTCAAAGTCATATGGCCTTATCACATAATCCATACCCAGGCCAAGGAGGGGGTAGTTAATGCCGAGATTGGGCTGTATAAAACCACCGTTGGACAGGTGATTATAACTGAACGTTAACCTGCTGCTGATGTTTTCGCCCAGTCTCAGGTTAAGGCTTGCATTGAGCATGGCAATAAAGGCAAAATGGGAACCGAAAAACAGGTTGCGCGGGTTCAGTGTCTCATCATAAATGGTAGTCTGATAGGAGAATCCCAGGCCAAAACGCACTGCCATACTGAGCCTTCGGCCGGCACCAATATAAGGTTCGATATAAGGGTAAAGAGCGAAGGCGGAACCAATTTCCTCCCTGTTGCCAAAGTCGACAAAATGCAAGGCTGCACCCAGGCGAGGATAACAGTAACAGTATTTCCAGACATCTTCTGAAGTGAGGTGAAGGGCCAAATTCAGCTCAAGTGCAAAGGGGTTGGAATGGGAAAGTTCTTTGATTTTACCGGAATGGGGAATTATAAATCCATATGAACCATGCAAACCGATAACTACTGGCTTATGAAGAGTATCAGGCTGGGATAGCAGCAATCCCGGGTTAACAATCAGAAAAGAAATAATTATCAGTCTTACAAAACTCATCTCTCATCTCTCAGCTTTTCTTTCTTCCAGCACGAAGCCTGTCCCGCGTATCGTCCTTAGTTCAATACCCGGGTCGGGGGTGAGATATTTTCTGAGCCTGCTGATAAAAACATCCATGCTGCGGCCAAGGAAATAGTCATCCTCACCCCATACCTCGTTGAGGATGGCATCACGACGAAGTATTTTATTTTTATTGGCCATAAGATACCTCAGTAACTGTGCTTCCTTGAGAGTGAGTTTTTCCTTTTTACCCCTGCAAAGGAGTTCCAGCCTGTTAAAGTTCAGAGAGGTTGAAGACAGGCTGTATTCATCATTTGTACTGTCATACACTCTTTTTAATATATTATTGAGTCGCAGCATGAGTACTTCAGGGTCAAAAGGCTTCGTTACATAATCATCGGCACCAATCTTAAGGCCTTTCAGAATATCTTCCTTCAGTGTTTTCGCTGTAAGGAAAATGAAGGGTATCTCGGGATCATTCTGCCTGATTTTTTCTGCCAGGGCGAACCCGTCCATTTCAGGCATCATGACATCCAGGACACAGATATCAGGTTTTTCACGGATATAACTGCCCCAGGCTTCTTTGCCATTGCGGGCCAGGGTAACCTGAAAACCGCTTATGGAGACATACTGACTAAGGATGTTGCCAAAGTCAATATCATCTTCCGCTATTAATACTTTCATGGCTCTGGTTATATATTTTTAGGTATACTTACTATAAAGACGCTTCCTTTACCCTTTTTGCTGCTTACACTTACTGATCCTCCATGTGCCTCGGCTATCTTCCTTACATAGTAAAGGCCCAGTCCCAGTCCCTTTGATGTGTGAATATTACCTGTGCTCACACGGTAAAATTTGTCAAATATATTTTTTTGTTCACTCCTGCTTATGCCTATCCCCCTGTCTGCTATTTTTATCGTTATCCCGTTCCTGTCATCATAGGCCTCAAGGCTTATCTCCGGCGTGTTTTTGGAATATTTCACCGCATTGTTAAGCAGGTTGTTAATCATGGTGGTGAAATACAGATCATCAATTTCGGCCCGTGTGCCGTTCAGCGAATAATGTTCGGTGAATTTGCACTCTTCCCCGCAGCCTTTCCTGAAGTTGTCCGCAATATCCTTCAGAAGCTCTTCAACATGTGTTTCTTTCATCTCGACCTGGAACTGTGCCCTTTCCCACATGCTTATCTCCAGGATGAGGTTGATAAGCTCATTCAGGTGCAGGGATTGTTTGCTTATCATGTTGGCAGTCTCTTTTATCTTTTCCCGGTTGCCTATTACAGAATCATGCTTGAGGGTTTTTCCCGCCACTGTGATGGTTGAAAGAGGAGTTTTCAGCTCATGGGTCATATTATTTATAAAATCAGTCTTGAGGTTTGAAAGGCGTTTTTCCTCAAGGTAGCTTCTCATGGTGGCTATATAAATGACACTTATCACGACAAAGCTCAGCAGGCTCATTAGCAGTGTAAGACTCAGCTCGCGCAGGATAAGCTTTTCCTTGTTTGCCAGGTCTACAAAGTAGTCAAATGAGATTTTATAATTATTTCCCTCGCTGTTGAATGTATAGACAAGAATGTTGTTATCCGATTTCTGCTTATCGAGTTCATTAAGGTCAGCTTTAAATACCCTGATATCGGATTGTATATCCAGCAGGTCAATATAGTTTACATAAATAACCGGTTTTATACTGTTATCCAGCCCGAGCTTCTCATAGTACCTGACAAGGTATTCGGACAATATCTCGTCTTCAGTCAGTATATCCATAAAATTTTTACGCAGGGTAGTGGCGAACAGTGCTGAATCTTCAGGGTTGGAAATTTTTCTGCCCTTTTCAAGGTACAGCCCGGCAATATCATCTATAATAAAATAGGCTTTTTTGAAACCAGTGTATGAATCGTAGACAGCCATTTGCTCTATGGCTTCCCTGGTGACAGAGCGGTACCTGGAATCAAAAACCTCGTCTTTCTGCAGCCATACCTGCCTTACAATATACACCTGGGTAAGGATGAAAATTGCCAGTGCAGCAATTACAGGCAGGAGGGTTTTTATTTTTCTCATGAACATCGTTTATACTGCATCAAATTTACACAATTATAAGACCGCTTAAAAGCCTTTAACCCTGCTTTAACCCTGTGTTAACAAAATCTTAGACTCTTTGTGCTTACATTTGAAGTATGAATATTAATAAGTACAATTTACTAAAAACAGGATATCATGAAAAGAAAGCTTAGTATATTAATGATTGTCTCTCTGATCCTGGTACTCGGAAGTACCATGACCTATGCACAGACAAAGGAAGAGCAGGAAAAGAAGAAACAGGAAATGCTCAAGCAGGAGCAGATGGAAAAGGAAAAAGAAAAAGCTTTTTTTGAGAATCAAAGAATCAAGATACAAAAGGAGGAGCTTGAACGTGCTGTGAGGGATGCACGCGAGGCTTACAGTTCAGGGTGGGCTGTTCGTGAGCCTATGATGATAGCTTCAGATGGTGATCTTAAAGGTATATATTTCATGGGAGGCTCACAGAGTTCGAGCAGCCTGCAGTTCTCAAAGCAGGTCAGGGAGGCAAGCTTCACCAAGGATCTGACTTTTGAGATCGAGGAAGATGCGAAGAGAGCTTCTATCAGTGTAAGCGGGATATGCGAAGAGGGGGAGATAAGGGTATGGATAGCCATGCCGGACGGTAGTGCATACACCGAGGTGCTGATTGATGAATACGGATCAGTCAACTGGTCCAAGTCTTTCAACATTGAGGAGGAGAACGGTAGCAAAACAGGTGAATGGGGATTCAGGATTTCCGCAAAAAATGCCACGGGCAACTTCCGGCTCTCAATACAGAGCCATTAATTATATACTTTCCACCTGACTTGTTTTGAAGGCTCCCCGGCGGGAGCCTTTTTCTAATTTGTGCCCCGGG